>JANNON010000127.1:0-6366 GCA_031399105.1 Blastocatellia bacterium
AGCGGAAATCGCTGAAAGCCCTCACGAATTGATGGAGGTCGCAGTCTCCCAGGCTGTCGCTTAATTCTCACCTGCTTCTCAAGGAAAAATAAGATGGCTTCGAAACTCGATTGTGTAGTTATCGGGTATAACGAGATCCCCTTTGACGGATATGAAAGTTTTCTCCGGAAGTACGGAGAGAATACTGAAGCATATCGCGATCTGAAATTCAGTTTCGTCGATCTTGGCGATAAGAAACTCGATTATGTCGGACTGATGAATCATGTTAGTTCGCTGGCCCAGGGAGGCAATGGCTCCGCTCCCGAGCAGGCTTATAAATCTGGTGACATTCCCAATCTCGCCGCCGCCTACCTCACTACGTTCCTGAGGCGCAGAGGATTGCAAACGCAATACATAAACCTCTTTCAATACGAGAAACAGCGCTTGATTGACTTGCTCGCCGAAGATCCCTTGTGCGTAGCGATCACGACCACCTTCTACGTCGTGAATCTGCCGGTCAATGAAATGGTGGAGTTTATCCGGCAGCACAACAGCAAAGTGAAAATCATCGTCGGCGGACCGCTCATCTCGAATCATCATCGGAACTATCGCGGCGAGGAGTTTGCCACGGCTGTCGAAGATATTGGCGCGGATATCTATGTTATCGAAGGGCAGGGGGAGCTAACGCTTTCTCAGGTTGTAGGTTGCCTGAAAAATGGGGATGACCTCGGTTCCGTTCCCAATCTCGTGTATTTCGAAAACGGTAAGCTCACGTCCACCAAGGTCTCCGCCGAAAACAATTCGCTCGACGAGAACGTGATCGACTGGGGAGGGTTTCCGGATCAGGACCTTGGGCCCACCATTCAGACCAGAACCGCTCGCAGTTGCGCCTTCAAATGTTCATTCTGCAACTATCCCACCAGAGCGGGGGCGTTAACGCTGACGAGTCTTGAAACGATTGAGAAGGAACTTGATTCAATGAAACGGCTGGGCAACGTCACGAATGCCGTGTTCATCGACGACACCTTCAATGTTCCTTTTCCGCGCTTCAAAGAAATCTGCCGGATGATTATCCGAAATAAATACAACCTTAAGTGGTTCTCGTATTTTCGCTGCAGCAACTCAGACGAAGAAGCGATTGATTTAATGGCGCAAAGCGGATGTCAGGGTGTGTTTCTCGGCGTCGAATCAGGTTCGCCGACTATCCTTACAAACATGAACAAGTCGGCCACGGTCGAAAAGTATCAGAAGGGAATCGAGTGGTTGCGCCAATACGGCATCCTGACCTTTGCATCGATGATCACCGGCTTCCCGGGAGAAACGGAATCCACGGTTCAGGAAACAATCGACTTCATTCGTGAGACGAAGCCCGACTATTACCGCTCTCAAATGTGGTATTGCGAACCCGGAACACCCATTCAAAACCGGCGCGAAGAGTTCAAAATACAAGGAGAGGGATTCGTGTGGAACCATGCGACCATGGACAGTCTCGAGGCCATGGACCATATAGATCGAATGTTTCTGACCGTGAAGGAATCCATTTGGCTGCCGCAATGGTCCTTCGATTTTTGGATCATTCCTTACCTCCTTGGCAAGGGCCTGTCGCTCGAGCAGTTCAAACAGTTCATGAGCGAGGCACACAACATGTTGACGCTGGAGATCGCTTCTCTTCCTGAAGAGCAAAAACGTTCCCGTCAGCAAAAGCATCTCGAGAACATGGTCGCCGGAGCTAAGGCCTGGCAGCAGTTTTCATCCGCAGCTCTACCCATTGAGGCACAGCATGCAATCTCTGCCTGATTCGTTGAAATCTTTTGCTAATCGAATCGCGAGGGCCGCCGTTTCCGACAACGCGGCTCAGATGGTTCGGCTGCTCCGCGTGACAGGTTTTTTTGGGGGACCGCGAAGCGACGTCAGTAACGCCTCCAGCGGTGTGAGCGTTGCAGATTTAGACGATGCGCTCGGTGGTGCGCCGGCAGCAAGTTATGGCGATCAAGTGGGAATCTGGGGACGCAAAGTCGTCAACGGCAAAGCCACTTTTGTGCGCCGGATGGAGGATATGCCTGAATGGACTTACTGGGCAGACGTCGGCCGCATTGACGCAAAAAGCGAAAAGACACGCGTGTTGCTGATCGGCGAGTCGGTGGCGCGAGGGTATCTCTACGATCCGGTATTTAATCCGGCTATGGCGCTTCAGATGGTTCTCGAGTCGCAGTTTGGAGAGGAGAAAGTAGAAGTTATCGATCTGGCTAGAACCAATCTTGGTTTCCGAATCCTGGAGATAGCCATCAACGCGCTCCAAATGGAGCCTGATATCGCCATCATCTTCGCTGGCAACAATTGGTACATATCTGAGCCGCTACCTTCAGGGGTTGCCGAAATCGACGGAGCAATCGCGAAGCACGGGATTGCCGGAGCAAAAAGGGTTATTGACGCGGAACTCGCGAGAACTGCCAAACGCGTTGTGCGCGAAATTTCGGCGGCCTACGAGAGTAAAGGCGTTCCGCTGGTCTGGATCATCCCGGAATTCAATCTCCGCGATTGGCATGATCCGATAACGAACGCGCCCTATCTGCCTGAAGGTCTGAACAAAGAGTGGCTGGAGTTGATGGAAGAAGCTTACCGCGCCTTGAATGATCAGGATTTTGAAAGAGCCACAATGTTGGCCCAAAGAATGATTGAAATTGACCAGGGCGTCTGCGTTGCAGGCCTTTACATGCTCGCGGAGTGCAGGCGGCGGGCTGACGATGTTGAGGGAGAACGAAAGTATCTGACCTTAGCTCGCGACGCCACCAGTTGGGACTTGTCAAGGGAGACCGTGCCCCGGTCCTACTCCTCGATGCAAGGGGCTGTACGCGAGGAAACCAAAAAACACAGCAATCAAGTTGTCGACCTCCCGGTGCTGTTCAAAGAGTATCTCGCGGGCGGAATACCTGACCGTCGTTTGTTCCTGGACTACTGTCATCTGACTACTGAAGGAATTCGGGTGGCGATGGGCGCTGCTGCGTCCTGTGTACTGCGGGCACTGAAGGGCGTCGATCGGTCCTGGTACGGGCTGCTAAGTGATCAGGTTGCACCCTCGTCTGAGACGGAAGCTGAAGCATCATTTCTGGCCGCG
Organism: Blastocatellia bacterium; assembly: GCA_031399105.1. Classification (GTDB taxonomy): domain Bacteria; phylum Acidobacteriota; class Blastocatellia; order Pyrinomonadales; family Pyrinomonadaceae; genus PSRF01. Next base: position 3,095 of record JANNON010000127.1, read on the forward strand.
ATCACGAATGCCCACTGCTCGCAGCCTTATGAGTTGGTCCAATATTTCTGTACCCGCGCTCTCAGTCACTCGCGACATGTCGGCCAGTGGATGCTCGACTACATCGAGCTTCAAACCCAAACCTCAGTCCCGGTGCGCATGAGTGAAGCAGAGGAACAGATGTGGAAATCAGGATCGCCGTTGATGCGCAATTTGTTGCGGTTGAATCGAAAGCGGCTGGACAGATTGCTCCTAAAGGTGAGCATCAACGCGCTTGAAGAAGCTGGCATAGAAGCTCGCGAGCGCGTGGAGCGGATCTGCCTGGAGGAGCACAGCGTCACCCACAGTCAGACCAACCTGCTGGATTACTACTACTGCGCCGCAGCGGACCAGCCCCAGGAATTAGTGTGGCTGCATCTCAGCGAAAGGTACCGGCCTGAGGCCGAGTACTACCGGGCTTACTGGCCAGAGTCCAGGTTCATCTTTGTGGGTGAATCAGGTTGCCCCGTTCGCCTCTCTTTGACCTGCCGCTTACCCAAATCGACGCCACTCGATACTTCAATCAAGTTAAGAGTCAATGGAAAACCACAAGTCGAAATCGTCATCGGTTCCAGGTGGACCAGCTGGGACATAGACCTTCCCGGCGAAGCCGTGCACGACGGTTTAAATGAGATTGCAATTGGTTGGCCCATGCCGGAATTTGAAACTGGCGAGGCGCTTGAAAAAGCGAGACTGAAGCTCATCGAAAGAAAGTTTCCTGATTTCTATCCCGTCTTCGGAGAAATTCATACATTTGCGGCAACCGACGGTCAACAAGTCTCAACCGCCTCCCCGGTCGTGCAAACAGAGTCCTCGCTGGTTCAAGTCGCTTAGATTTCAAAAACAACAGAGTCATGAAACCCAGCACTACAAGCGTGTGGGATGGATAGGTGTCTTTTCTCAGCTCATATAACAAGCTTGGTCTACTGGAAGAAGAAGTGCTTATGCCGACGCTGATGTTACGACGAGACGTATTCGTTCGAACCTGTATTCAGAAGGATGCAAGCACGCGCCGAAGAAGTACGGGCGTAAATCTCCTCACATTATCGTAGGGAATCATCATGGGCGAAAGAAACGACACACTGGCACGTCGAAAATCGGAACTCGCGTCGCGCCGCGGAGCACTGTCCGCCCTGAAGCAACAAGAGCTCGACCAGCTGCTCAATAGGTCCGTCGTTCAGGAATCGCCGGCGCGAATGATTCCGACCCGTCCGGCAGACGAACCGGCTCCACTCTCTTTCGCGCAAGAGAGATTGTGGTTCTTGTATCAGTTAGACCCTGAGAGCACCGCTTACAACGTTTGCTTTCCCCTACAGATAACCGGCCGGCTTAATCTTGTTGCACTCAACCAGAGCATCAACGAGGCCGTAAGGAACCACGAGTCGCTAAGAACTACCTTTGGAGCGGTAGACGGAAGGCCGGTTCAGATTATCAACCCGGCACGAGATCTCGATCTCCCGATAGTGGACCTTTCTTCACTGCCGGGCGAAAAACGGAAAGACGTTGTGCGGAAGCTGGTGCATGAAGGAAGCCGGCGGCTTTTCGACCTTGCGGAAGGACCACTTTTCAAACCCACTCTCGTTCGTGTCGGGGAAGACGAGCACGTCCTGCTGGTGCTGTTGCATCACATCATCTTCGATGAGTGGTCGAGGCAGCTTCTGGTTCGCGAAGTCGGTGAGATCTACCAGGCGTTCGATCAGGGTCAGCCGTCATCATTGCCTGAGTTACCCATACAGTATGCAGACTTTGCGTATTGGCATCGCCAATCGCTGCGTGAGGAAGTGCTTGAACAAGAACTCTCATACTGGCGAAAGCAGTTGGAAGATAGCCCGGCGATGATGAATCTCCCCACCGACCGTCCTCGCCCGGCGGTTATGACATACCAGGGAGATGCTTTGCCAATCGTGGTCCCAGCGGCATTGACAGAAAAACTGAGATATCTGACACGGTCGAGCGGAACCTCACTTTTCATGACCCTGCTCGCATCGTTCCAAATGCTGCTTTCCCGGTACACGGGTCAGGATGACGTTGTGGTGGCGACGCCGGTTGCGGGACGACGCTCTGTTGACACAGAAAATCTCATTGGTTTCTTCGTTAACACTTTGCTGATACGGACCAGGCTTTCGGGAAACCCGCAGCTTGGAGAAGCTCTAGATAGAGTCCGGAAGGTAGTCCTGGAAGCACAAACGCACCAGGACCTACCGTTTGAAAAACTAGTCGAGGAACTGCATCCGGAACGCAGCCTCGGTCAAGTACCATTCTTCGAAGTGATGTTCATCTTTACGAACAAGCCGAGAACTTTGATGGAGGTGCAAGACATAAGTATCAGCATGCTCGAAGTGAGCTCCGGTACAGAGAAGTTTGGTTTGACCTTCGAAATCTCCGAAGGGTTTCATGAACTCAATTGCTTACTAAGCTATCGCACAGACTTATTCGACAGATCCACTATCGAACGATTGGGCCGGCACTGGCAACGTTTGCTGGAAGCGATGGTGGCCGAGCCGGATCGATTGCTGTCGAACGTGGAATTGTTAGATGAAGACGAGCAGGCGCAGATCCTAACGGGATGGAACGACACTGCGGTCTCATGGGCCGAGCCTTCTTTCCTCAGCTTGTTTAAGAATCAAGTTGGTCTTACTCCGGACGTGCCCGCAGCCCAATTTGCCGACCAACATCTTAGCTATCGCGAACTTGGCGCGCGCGCAAATCAACTGGCCCATCATCTTCTTGAACTGGGAGCCGGCGCTGACACGCGCGTGGGTATCTGTCTGGAACCTGGCCTGGAGATGGTGACTGCCGTGTTGGGCGTCCTGAAAGCGGGAGCTGCTTACGTACCGTTGGATCCGGCGTATCCGGCTGAGCGTCTCAACCTGATGCTCGACAATGCCCAGTGCCTCGTGTTGCTGACAAGGGAGGACCGGGTCACGAGTCTTCCGGAAACTGAGGCAACAGTTTTATGTCTCGATCGAGATTGGCAGGAGATCGCGCGTCAGAGCAGTGCAGATCCGCGAGTGCAAATTGATCCGGAGAATCTCGTTAGTGTCATCTATACCTCCGGCTCGACGGGGGTGCCTAAAGGCGTCGCGATGACGCACCGAGCCCTGGGTAATCTGATTTGCTGGCAAAAAACCGAGCTACCGCAACCGGCGAGAACGCTGCAGTTCGCCTCCCTGAGCTTCGATGTTTCCTTCCAGGATATCTTGTCGACCTGGTGCTCGGGCGGGACCTTAATCCTGGTAACAAATGAGCAGCGG
>JANNON010000131.1:0-2173 GCA_031399105.1 Blastocatellia bacterium
TCTGATTGCTTCTCTTCGCCGCCTGCCGGCACTTTTTATGCGAAGCTCTTCCATGCCGTTGCGTGCGCTAGCACCAAGCTAGTTTCTGCAAACTTAAGACAGCACAGACCTTGACCATCAGATCCATCTGAGGTAAAAGCCATCCACTTAGAAACTCAAAACCAAATCCAAAAAGGAGTCTCCCATGTATAAAGTACTGGCGTTAACCCTGTTCATCATGTCGATATCGTGCGTTGCCCAGGCGCAGGATCCTTTGAAGGTCGACTCACAGCATTACAAGATTGAGTTCGAGAACGATGAAGTCCGCGTGTTGCGCGTCAAAGTTAACCCAAACGAGAAATCTGTGATGCATCAACACCCAAACGCGGTGGCAATATTCATGACAGACGTAAACGTAAAATTTTCTTTTCCAACGGGTGAACCACAGAACGTAACCACGAAAGCTGGACAGGTGTTGTGGACGCCAGCAGTAACTCACATGCCTGAGAACACTGGCGACCAACCGTTTGAAGTGATCCTCGTTGAGCTAAAGAAGCCAGCTAAAAAGACCCATCACGCTGCAAATCCGAAGCGTCGATAATTTGATTCCTATAACAAGAACGCCCGCTCGCGGTTTGCCGAGCGGGCTTCTTCAATGACGCCTCGATGTCGGCAAAGCGGCAGTCGTACTCCTCGCACTTCTCCGCGCTTCCTTTCTGCCCTCTGGCCGAGTCTTGGTCTAACTCCTGGCCCAAATTTTTCAACAGGTGCTGGACAAAAGCTCGAATGGCAGAGGCCCTGACCCAGATGACAGAGACACCACACCACAAGATCCTCGCGATAGGCTTCGCGGCTTTTGCGGTGATCGTTGGCGGCACTTTCGTTTTGTTAATGGTTACCAGCCTCGGTGTTTTTGTAGCGCTGGGATTTACGATGTCCAGCGAGACTGGTGATTCTACTCAGGCGGGCATTGGCATCCTGGGTGGAGTTCTGGCACTGCTTTTCTACGGCGTGCTGTTCGTCATTTTCGTCTTCCCCGTAGCATGGGCCAGCTGGAAGCTATTCAAGCTGCGACGGCGCGCGCAATTTTGGGGAATAGTCGCTTCGATTCTGGTTCTTCCACTCTTCCCGCTCGGCACTGCGCTCGGTGTTTATGGCCTTTGGTTTTTCTTCAGGCGGCCTTTTGACTTGTAGACAAAGGTACTCAACGAAATTCCTATGAAGCGAGCCACGCACTCGTTAGTTGGGAGCTGGTCGTGACCTGCAATCTCCCAAGCTTTCGTTTCAGCTATGTTTCTTTAGATAATTAGACGATCTATCGTTCATCGAAAACCCAATTTTGTTGAGATCGATCTAACCAAGAAGAAGAAGAAGGACCGAAACGGTTAGATGTCGTAGCTTAATTACGAAGAACCCTTCCACCAGCTATTTTGAGTTTCACTACACCTTCCGGCATTTCCATTTCTGGTCCACCTGCATGATAAACGCGCCCCTCAACAAGCGCCGGCGGCGATCCTTGAGCAGGTACGGTTTGAGTCCATCCTTCGGGAACAACGCCGTAAGTTATAGGGCCTAAAGGAACCGTGCCTGCCTTTGCGCTGTTAGGCACAATCTTCCATAAGACAGTATCGCTCACCTCTGTCGACTTCTCGTCCCCGAGGTCCAGCATGACAAAGAAGGGCAGAGTGCCGTTGCCGGTAAACTTGAAACTCGGAGGTTTTTCATCGAAGCTAATTTCCACATGCGGCTCACAGCCAACGAGGAGCATGAGAAGAAGCATAGACAGCCACAGCTTGAATGCTAGCTTCCGCAGAAAAGAGTCTTCAATCAGCATTTGAGACGACCTCCCGTTCTTAAGCAGGGACACAGTTCAGTACTAGAACCAAAAATACCACCCGGCAGCTTTCTCCCCCAGCCACTGCACCCGATGTCCCCGGCTGGGTCGCAGATCAAGAACGGCCTCCCTGACTTCAAACTTAGTACTGCCAGGTCGGGGCGCGCGCCGTTCGAAGTATCGGAGCGCCGTGGACAGGATTCGAAACATTGAGGGCGACGCTAATCCCAAAGCATTAGTTGGATTTATTCCAGTAATCAGAAGGGCAAACTATACCTACTTCCTCTTATCAGACCCTCAATCAACAGAAACTCATTTCTGCTGGAGCGATTGATTTCCTGTCTCACTTTGCTGAAGGAT
>JANNON010000165.1:0-20890 GCA_031399105.1 Blastocatellia bacterium
CCGATATTCTCTGCAAAGGTCGCAAAGACTAGGGACTCTGCACCGATTTGTTCAGCTAATCGGTTGTATCTTTGTACTGTCTCAGTCTCCTCTCGTTTGCTATTCCCCAATCGATCTTCTTTCTTTGCTTCACCAATTAACATCACTCCGTCGGGAATGCAGAGGATGTCCAGTTCCATGGATACATCAGTGGCTGTGTGTTTCGTGAGTTCCAGATCGGGCGTATACAAAAAGCTCTCCTCAGCTTTTCGTTGTAGGTAGTCGAGGGCGAGCAGCGTCACATATCCATTGTGCCGAAGAAACTGGTAGACGATCTCATCAAGTTTGTAGAACCAGCCGGGTTCGTGTTCACCATACCAATAGTTCTCAGAGGAGATGCCTTGAGTCCTTCCGCATCTTTTGCACTTGAAATTTTGCGAGACCTCATCGAGTGAGAACCAATCTGCATTCCGACAGTATCGGCACTTGAACACAAATCCGCGGTGCAAGACCTGCGTTACCACTAAAATTTCGATCGTTTTTTGCGCCGCCCCATCGCTTCCCAAGAATTTGCTGATCGCTGGTAGATTTAAGTATCTTCGCTTATCGTTAAGCACCGCACCCTCGTCGCGTACCCGTTGCGCGGGCTTAACGTGATCAAGGAAATACAGCAACATGTCGCGCATCGGGGTCCTCCGTAGCAATGTACCCACCGTAGTTAGATTGCCGAGTTTTTGCACAGTATCTCGCGCAAAAAATCCCTTGTCGGAAGTGGCGGCTTTGTAACCCTCCTTGTCGAACAAGTATTCAAAAGTTTGGAATGCGTCAGGAATATAGATAGTCGGACGCACCAACGACGTATCAATGTCGCCACCAAAATAAGCAGAATTAGGACAAAAGTAAGAAATGCCTGATTTAGCGACTCTCGCTGTGTTGCTTGACGACGTTGGGTGTCGAACAACCCATTTACCGATGTGGCGCTTTCGAGGTAGCTGATGGGCCGGGATGTTTATTTCAGTAATCCATCGGTTTTCGTAAGGGTCAATTCGGTTGAAGTTCTTTGGCTTAGGAGTTTCGAAAAAATCCAGTTCAGCGGTCTCGGAAATTGCTAAAGGAGAAGGTCGAAAAACGTTATCTTGCTCATAAAGTCGCAGAGGATGTTGGAGCAGCTTTCTCAAATCTGGCGCCACCGTGAGAGATTCGCCGATTCGGCCTGATCGGCCGTAGCCAGCTTGGTCGAGCGCTTCAGTAGCAGAATGGAACAGGTTTGTGTCGGCTGACGCGGAAACTATTGCGTACTTCGGATCCCTCTGCATTCGCGACCTTCGAGCGAGATCTCTAAGATGATCGACATATCCATCCAACAGCGTACGCTTGCCTCCCGTCTCGGTTTGAGAGCTTAGGAACGTCAGCGGCAGCCAAATGACTGAATTTCTCAACCGCGCCAGTGCATAGTAGAGGCAAAAGTCTGCAAGGGTTTCACCAAGCGTCAGAACAATAGGATCATTTCTTGCCATCGCTTTTACAGGCTGGTACAAGCCTGTGTCGATCATTGACAACTCAAAGGGAGTAACAAGTTGGTGTTGCGTTCGTCGCATACCCTCAATAGGAGAGACGAACAAATCAACCGGTCCATAATCACTGGCAGGAGTTGTTTCGGTTGTTATTCCAAGAGTATTGAATTCCGACTTGATCTCTTCTGTTGGTGAACCGGTAACGGACGCTATCCACAACGGATAGAGCCCACCGTATTTTGGTTCGTAGGTGGCTACTCTAGCCGGATGCTCCACGTTTGGTAGCAGCTTAGTTAGCGCAGCCAGGGGATAATCGGGAAAGGACCCCGCACCTATTCCGCGTTCGAAAGCGTTATCTTCGAAATGAAAAGGAGATAATTTCCTTATGAGCTGTGAGCGGAGTTCGGCCGAGGGTTCAGACACAAGCTGATACCGGATCAGCTGCTCATCAATTTGTCGACGTGCAGAGTCAATGTCTGATACGGGACCGCTCTTTACGAAGTGCTCTAACTCCCGTTCAACCCACTGGGCGTACTTCTCTGGCTCGTTAAGGCTCATGTCTTTTCCAGTTTGATAATAGAAGAAGAAATAGTCTGCATCGTAGATGTCGAGGATCTGCCAGAAAGGCTCCGGTATAGTATTTCCGTCTGTCGGCACAATGATGTTGTAACCACCGCCCCAAGCGGCTGAAAAGAATTCGATGATACGAGTGCATGTCGACTGCCAATTTGGATCATCTTGATAGAGAAAGACAGCTACTCTCGCGGGGCGTACGCTTGTAAAGATTCTCTTCTGCTGAGGGACTATCATTCGCCAAGATTAGGCCCTACCTCCGGGCGAATCAATGGGTTTAGGTTCAGGCATTGAAATTGGCGCGAGACCTGCAATTTTGCGATCCTGCTTAACGCTGAACGACGTTCTGTTTCATAGAGCCCACACCCGCGTGTTTTGGCGTGAAGCAACTATCGAAGGAGACAGCAAATGCCGACTCATGTTTATCCGTACAAGAATCTCGTCTTTGAAGGTGGCGGTGTTAAGGGCGTCGCATACGGTGGTGTGTTTGAGGTGCTGGAACAAAGGCAGATCACGCCGCAGATTGAATCGGTGGCGGGGACTTCCGCCGGGGCCATTACCGCCACCATGATGAGCCTCAATTACTCTGCCGAGGAATTCCTAAAGATCATGACGACCCTGAACTTTGAAAAGTTCGAAGACGGCTGCGATCTGATCGGGCCTTTCAGACTCATTCGGCATTTTGGCTGGTTCAAAGGAAACTACTTTCTGAACCTGATGGAATCCTATATTGAGCAGAAGACCAGGGATGGTCAGCAGCCGGGGAATGGGCGCGCGACGTTCCGGGATTTGGTCGAGAAGTATCGGGACCGACACTTCAAGAGACTATATGTCTTCGGCACCAACCTGACGCAACAGGCGGTGCAGAAGTTTTCCTACGAGACTACTCCTGATGTGGCCGTAGCCGACGCGGTGCGCATTTCCATGTCGATTCCTTTCTTCTTCGAGGCGCGGTATTACGAGCAGAACGGCAGCAACGATGCTTATTGTGATGGCGGGGTGCTGAACAATTATCCAATCGACACGTTTGATGAACAGCACACCGCTATTGATCCTGATTCCGGTCACCAGATGCTTCATCGAACGCCTAATCAGGAGACGCTCGGATTCCATTTCGTAGATCCGAGCCAGGCCGCCTCACCAATCAACAGTCTGCGGAGCTTTACCGGCGGCGTCATCGATGCGCTTTTGGACATCCAGGATATTCTGTTGAAGACAAACCCTGGTGACGAACGTCGCTCGGTCTTCATCAATGACCTTGGTGTGAAGTTCACGGACTTTGAACTTTCCGAGCAGACGAAACGCGAGCTGATCGAGCAAGGAAGGATTGCTACCACGAAGTACCTGGATAAACCCAAACTGCTGCTGCCTGAGATTAAACGTCTCCTGCGCCGCGCCTAGACATGACCAGCGATCACGCAGGCTGCATTCTAAGGCAAAGCCCCAGTGCAGTTTGAGGTCTGTAAATGAAGGCTCCGTGAGCGTGATGAGGTCAGTACCACCTCGCGGTAGCGGGTGGGGCGCCCCAACGCGTTCTTCGGGATTTTATGCTCAATTCAACCTAACACCCCACCCGCTACCGCGAGGTGGTACTGACCTCATAACACCCGATCGAATCGCGAGCGAGCAAACTGCACACTACCCAAGGCCCGACTGCGCTCCGCGGTTCTGATTGCTTCTCTCTTCAAACTATCGGAACCGTACTCTTACTTTCAGCATCCAAGCCTCCGCTTCTGGTACTCAGTACACAGCACTGAGTACTTCAAGCACTCAGCGCTCAGTACTTTGCGTTTACAAGACCTACGACTTATCTGTTAAAGTTGGTCGAAGCGCGAGCCTGATGCTCGTAACTATTGTTGAGGAACTAATGGATTACACGACTAAAGAGCTATTAAAACGTTACTCGAAACTGGCCATCGGCCAGCCGTTCGCTCCGGTTTTGCTGAATATTTTGGTGACTTCGGTTTGCGACATGCGCTGCACTCACTGCTTCTTTACGGATGAACTTGACGATCGTCCGCGCAAGAAACTGCAGATGAAGACGCATGAGATTGAACGCATCTCGGAAACACTGGGCGGCAACCTCGGCGTGTTGATTCTCGCCGGCGGCGAGCCATTTACGCGCAAAGACCTGCCGGAGATCGTGCGTGCGTTTTACACCAACAACCAGCTCGAGTCGGTCTACATCATGTCGAACGGTCAGATTCAGAAACGAATCTTTCCGGACATAACGCGTCTCCTTGAAGAGTGTCCCAACCTCAACGTAACGGTGGCGCTCGGGATCGATGGGTTAAAAGACCAGCACGAGAAGATTCGGCAGAAGCCAGGTTCCTGGGACATCGCGATTAATACGGCGCGCGAGCTGCAGAACATCAAGAAAGAATTTCCGCGACTCGACGTGCAGACCTGTACCTGCTTCATGAATTCCAATCAGGACACGATCTTCGAGTGGTACGACTTTTTGAAGTATGACCTGAAGCCAGACAAAGTGAACTTCAACTACATTCGTCCGCCTTCAGCCGATCCGGTTGAACTACAGATCGATCACTCGCGCTATGCAAGGCTGGCCGGAATGATCGATGAAGACTCTCGCAACGCCGCGCTGAGAAACAACTACGGTGGTAAGGCTGGCTTCTTCAAGGCAGCGATCGACATCTACATGCATGGCCTGATCGCGAAGACACAGGAAACGCAGACGGCGCAGATGACGTGTTATGCGGGAACTGCCGGTGGCGTGATCTACGACGAGGGAACGGTTTCGTCTTGCGAGAACCTCGCAGCGATTGGCAACCTGCGCGACTTTGATTGGAACTTCCAGAAACTTTGGTTGTCGCCTGCGATGCAGGAGCGCAGGAAGAAAGCTGCGGATGGATGCTTCTGTACGCACGAATCGAATAGTTACTATCCTTCGTTGCCCTTCAATCCGAAGCACTTGATCCAGATCAAGAAGCTCGAGCGCGAAATGAAGAAGGCGCGCAAGGCGATGGATCGCGGCGAAGCAGTCGATGGCGTTGCCGTGAGAGCGTAAAGCGAGCAGACAGCGAACAGCAGACAGCAGACAGCGAACAGCAGACAGCAGACAGCGAACAGCGAACAGCCAAAGACCAAAGACCAAACCCTTTAATGCCGCACCGCATTCCAAAGATTCTCATCATCTCTTCCGATACCGGTGGCGGTCATCGCTCTGCGGCAGCGGCGATCGTCGCGGGCGTGCAGAAGTTTCTCGATAGCGACTCGTATGCCGTTCGGGTTGTCCGCGCAGTTGAAGAATCTCATCACCTGACCGCGAAACTGGTCGCGCTTTATAACTGGTTGCTACGCAATCGGCAGAATTGGATGAAGTATCTTTATTGGATCATCAACCGCGTGCGGCCTGAGACTCGTGAGTTCTTTCATCGCCGCTGCATTACGTTTTGCGCCGAACTTTTTGAACGCTGGTGTCCGCACGTAGTCGTAAGCGTTCATCCGCTGACGCAGCACATCTTTGCGCGCGTACTCAAGGAACTCAAACTCACCGATCGAATCCCGCTGGTTTCAGTCGTAACTGATCCTTATTACGGTTTCTGGAAGGGTTGGGCCTGCAACGACGTCACGTTGTATCTGGTTGCGAGCGAGGAAGCGCAACAGCAGTTGATTGACTACGGCATTGAGCCATCGCGCATCAAGATTTCGGGCATGCCGGTGCATCCGAAGTTTGCATATCCCGGTGAAGAAGCAGCCCAGGTTGCTCGTCAGGCGCTGGGCCTCGATCCCGAAAAGTTCACGGTGTTCGTCAACGCCGGTTGGGAGGGTGGTGGAAACATTCCCCAGATCTTCCGCGAACTCGTGCGTGGCGGTTTGGATGTGCAGGCGATTTTTCTGGCTGGTCGTAATGAAGAGTTGCGTGCGAAGGCTGAGTCTTTCGCCCTTGATGCGACGATCCCGATCAAGGTTATTGGTTACTCAGAACACGTCGAGCAGTTGATGGGTGCGGCAAACGTGATGATTTCCAAGCTCGGCGGCTTGACGACTTTTGAAGCACTTGCGTGTCGCGTTCCGATTATCGCGGACGTGATAGCGGGTCCAATGCCGCAGGAAGCGGGCGCTGCGAAGATGCTCGTAAAACGTGGTGCCGGTGTTTTGCTCGAGCAAGCTTCGGACATTGTTCCGATAGTGCGTCGCATGCTGGAAGACACAGCCCACTATTCCGCTATGCGCGCCGCGACGGTGGGCGTGGCCATTCCCAATGCAACGCGCCGAATTGTCGAAGAGATAGCCGCCCTAATTCCGCAACCGCAGCCTGCATCTGAAGAACCAGCACTGAGCGAGGTCGCCTGACCGCGTTGACTGTAACTACTTTTGAGTATTTAATTCCCCGCTAATAACGAAATCATCCCATGAGTCTGGCCCGCTTATGTCCTGGAAGCGGGCTTTTTAGGAGAAAAACTGCTGGTGAGCTTGCTGCTTGAAGGAAAACGCGCGTTCATAACCGGAGGGACGCGTGGAATTGGTGCGGCCCTCTGCGAGGTGTTTGCACGCGAAGGCGCTGATGTCGCTTTCAATTACGGAAACAGAGACGACCTCGCTGAAGAGACGAAGGCGAAAATTGCCGCGCATGGGCGTAAAGCAAAGTCGTTCAAGGTTTCGATCACCGATCGGCTTGGCTTAAAAAAGCTGGCCCGTGAACTCGTGGAAGCGTGGGGTGGAATCGATATTCTGATCAACAACGCCGCCATCAATCGCGGCGACAACTTTGCCACCACCACCGATCGAGCCTGGGACGAAGTCATCAATACTAACGTTGGCAGCCTCTTCGCAGTCACTAAACCGATCTACAAACAGATGATCCGGCAGCGAAAGGGAAGCATCCTCAACATAACTTCCATCGGCGCGATGCGCGCTTTGCCGACATCAGTGCACTACGCTACTTCAAAAGCAGCGATGATTGGATTCACCAAATGTTTGTCTCGCGAAGCCGGCACGTTTGGCGTGAAGGTGAATGCGATCGCGGCGGGAATTTTTGATACTGAACTAGCGTCCGCATTGCCTGAACGGTTGCTTCAGATGCACGCGTTCTGGGCTTCGGCGGGACGCTTGGGAAGACCGGAAGAACTCGCTGAGTACGCGGCGTTTATGGTTAGCGACCGGAATAGTTTTATGAATGGTGAGGTCGTGATCGTGGACGGCGGCGCGATCACTTGATGCGATCTCAAATTTCAGATCTGAGATCTCAATCATGAATCTCAGATTTTACTCACTTGCGATCATCTAGTTCGGCAACCTTCTTTACTAACTCGCGTAGCGTTCGTTGCATCTCACCCAGCCGTCTGAACGCCGCTGTCGATCTCAACCAATCACGATTATCAAAAGCAGGTATTCCAGAGATGACTTTACCTGCCGGCACGTCATGACTGGTGGCGCTCTTGGCAGTTAACACCACGTCATCGCCCATCTTCAAATGACCGGCAACGCCCGCTTGGCCCGCCAGAATCACACGATTGCCGATATGTGAACTTCCGGCTAAACCAACTTGTGAACAAAGCAGGCTGTCTTCACCGATCGTGCACGAGTGACCGATCTGGACCAGGTTGTCGATCTTGCTGCCGCGACCGATCCGCGACTCGCCGACTGACGCTCGATCGATGGTCGTGCCGGCGCCGATCTCAACATCATCCTCGATCACCACGCGACCGGTTTGCGGAATCTTCAGCCAGCGCCGCTCTTCATCCTTGGCATAACCGAATCCGTCACAGCCGACGACTGCGTTGTTATGCACAATGACGCGTTGACCAATTACAGTTCGTTCGCGGATCACCGCGCCAGAGTGGACGGTGGAGTCTTTTCCGATAGTAACTTCTTCATATACCGTTACGTTGGGATAAAGGCGAACGCCCGCTTCGATGCGCGCGTTGGGACCAACTACAGCGCAGGCGCCAATCCAGACATCGGGGGCGATTGAGGCAGTCTCGTCGATCACTGCGGACGGGTGAATGAAAGCTGACACCGAAGGATCCGGGTGGAAGAGTCTGAGCGCACGGGTGTAAGCGAGATATGGATCTTTCGCGTGCAGGACGGCGATGTCGTTTCTGTCTGCTTCGACGGCTTCCGCAAGAAATACTGCTGATGCTTTCGTCGTCTTCACTCGCGGCGTATAGCGCGGATTTGCGAGAAATGTAACTTGGCCCGGTTGGGCCTCGTCGAGACCAGCAGCGCCGCTGATGTCGATATCGACGTGTTCGTCGTTGATGGTGGCGCTAGTCGCGGCGGCAAGTTCGGAAAGTTTCATAAGGGTGAGAGTTTAACAAAGAGTGACCTCTAAAGGGGTGTAGGAAGAAGGGTGAAGGGTGAAGGGTGAAGGGTGTTGGCGGGTGTGGCGGCCAGCGCCAGCATGAAGAAGCTTCTCGGATTTTCGTTGATCAATACTCAGCCGACGGTTCCCGGTCATCTCATCACCCAACACCCTTCCCCTCACATCACTGACACGGGATCGATCTCGAGATTCAATGAGCGTGGATTGACTCCGCTTTCCACTGCGGCCCGGATTGCCTGGTCGGCGAGCGCCCTCAGTTGTTTCCGACTGCGCGATTTAATCAGCAGCTGATATCGATGCTCACCTTTCAATCTCGCAAGTGGGGCTGGCGCCGGTCCCAATACACGACTTAGCCGTTCGGTATTCGCCCCGTCCAACTCCTTCCGCAGCGTGAGCGCGTCCGCTCGTACGCGACCGAGTTCCGGCCCACGGATCAGCAGCGACGCGAGCGAAACAAATGGTGGATAGCCAAGGTTCTGTCGATGACGAATCTCTTCTTCGTAAAAGCCGTGATAGTCCTGCTCGCTCGCATGACGAAGCGCATAGTGATGCGGATGATAAGTTTGAATTAGCACCTGTCCTGCGCGTTCACCTCGACCGGCTCGTCCGGCAACTTGTGTGATGAGTTGGAAAGTTCGTTCGGCAGAACGGAAGTCCGGCAGCGCCAACCCTGCGTCAACGGACACGACGCCGACCAGTGTGACGTTTGGATAGTCATGTCCTTTTGCCAGCATCTGCGTGCCAACCAACATGTCGATGCGGCCTTCGCTGAACTCCTGCAAGGTTTGCTCGAAATTGCGGCGACGTGAAACGGTGTCGCGATCGATGCGCGCAATGCGAAGAGCAGGGAAACGCTTTTGCAGCAACTCTTCGATTTGCTCGGTACCTTCGCCAATGTAATAGATGTATTTCCCATCACAACTCGGACACTGTGATGGCGCTGCCACGCGATGATTACAGTAGTGGCAGACCAGCACTCGTTCGCTCCGATGGTAGGTGAGCATCACGTCGCAGTTTGGGCACTGGATTGTTTCGCCGCACGAACGGCAAAGAACAAAACTCGAATAACCTCGGCGGTTGAGCAGGACTATCGACTGCTCACCTTTTGCGGCAGTCTCTTCGATAGCCCGCAGAAGTTCCTTCGAGAACACCTGGGGCTTTCGCTGTTCATCAAAGACGTCGCGCATGTCGATTAGCCGGGCCTCAGCCAGCGGCCGATTAGCGATTCGATTGGGCAGCGACAGGTATCGATACTTTCCGGTCCGCGCATTGTGAAAAGATTCAAGCGAGGGCGTGGCGGATCCAAGGACAACGACCGCGCCTGCCTTTTGTGCGCGAACGATTGCCGCGTCACGTCCGTTGTATTGAGGTGAATCCTGCTGCCGGTACGACGATTCGTGTTCTTCGTCGATAACTACCAGGCCCAGATTTTCCACGGGAGCAAACACGGCGGAGCGCGTCCCGATCACCACTCGCGCTGCTCCACTTCGCACGCGCGTCCATTCGTCAAAACGCTCGCCCCGAGATAACGATGAATGAAAGATTGCGACGCGATCACCAAAATGTGCCCGGAGACGCCGCGAGAAAACCGGTGTCAAGGCAATCTCGGGAACCAGCATCAGAGCGCTGCGACCAAGTTGAAGGGCCAGACGCATTGCTCGAATGTAAACTTCGGTCTTTCCACTTCCAGTGACCCCGTGCAGTAAAAATGCCTCGTAGGTCTGCGTTCGCAGCGGCTTTTCAATTTCAGTAAGCACTGCGGATTGATCGGTTGTTAGTTGGTATTCTTCCGCTGCGGGCATGCTCTCGCCACCGAGTGGATCGCGGCGAAGATTCTGTTCAAATACTTCGACTAGACCGCGCCGCTCAAGCGTCTTCACAGTAGGAGCCCCGGCAGCGGCTTGAGTTAGTAATTCCGGTAATGAAAGTGATTCGTGTTCTGCGAGGGCGGCAAGGATTCTTTGTTGGGCCAACGTCAGTTTTTCATCGGCAGGCGACCTGCCGTCGGAAGAGTGCGTGGTTAAACGAACCGCGCGTTGCAGCTTTGCTCTGACGTAAGTAGTGCTGGGGCGATGAGTTCGCTCAAGCAGACCGGCGCGCTCCAGTTCTCGCACCGCTTTCAGCGCCTGGTCACGGCCCAGCAATTTCGAGAGGGCCTCGACGCTTTTTTCCGTTTCGCTGGCTAGCAGTTCCAGCACTTCGCGGTTCGGATCCGCCTCAGTCAGTGCTGCCGCCCGGCCGAGTTCCGTTAGTGCTACAAACTGCTCGATCGAGGGACTGATTCCCGGGGGTAAGGCTGCCTTAATCACTTCTCCCCAAGGCGCCGAGTAATATTCAGAGATCCAACGAGTGATATCTAAAAGTTCGGGAGTGAGCACCGGAATCGAATCGAGAATCTCCGCTGCCTCTTTGACGACCGCTTCATCAATTTCTGTTGTTCTTGTTGACGACGTGTGCAGCGCGACTATGTAGCCGGTGACTTGTCGTCTACCAAGCGGCACGACTATGCGAGCGCCCAGTTGTGCCAGATCCTGCAAGGGCTGGGGAATGCGATAGCTGAAAGTTTGAAAGACGCGAACAGGAACCGCAACGTCAACGTAAACCGCTTCCGCTGGCGCCTGCGAGACCGTTGGTTTTTCGCTTTGGGAATTAAGACTCGAAGGGCTGTCCTGCACGATTAGAACTTAACGCGAAACTACGAAATCGGAAAGCGAGCAAGCACGCACGCACGTTAGTCTCGGTTGAGTTTGTCTGTGTTATCAAGGTGGGCACGCACCTTTTTCAAATCTTCCCACGTCTCACGTTTCTTGGAAGGATCTCTTAACAAGTACGCCGGATGAAAAGTAGGCATGACTTTGATGCCTTTGTAATCAAGAAAATTGCCGCGTAAGCGCGTGATGCCTTCTTTCACGTCGAGCAGATTTCTCATGGCGGTGTTCCCGAGTACGACGATCACCTCCGGTTGAGCGCTCGCTATTTCACGCAAGAGGAATGGTTTGCAGATGGCCGCTTCTTCGGCCGTAGGAGGCCGATTGCCAGGCGGACGACAGCGATTCACATTGCCAATCAGCACTTCTTCACGCTTGAGACCGATAGCCTCGATGATTTTTGTGAGCAGTTGACCAGCGCGTCCTACGAACGGGCGTGATTGCGCATCTTCATCAGCGCCGGGCGCTTCACCGATGAACATTAGTCGAGCCTGGCGATTACCTTCGGTGTGCACGACATTGGTTCTGCGCTCGCAGAGTTCGCATAAGGTGCAATTTCCGATCTCGTGGTGGATATCCTCGAAAGTTTCGCTCGATTGTGTGCGTTTCTCAGGCGCCTTCGTTAGGTACTCGAAAAGGGCGCTGGTAGGAACTGATACGGAAGGGGATTGAGTTGGTGGCCTAAGGGCAACTGCGGGTGGTTTGGTCAACGGTAAAGGATTGCGTGCAGCTGCCGAGGCTGGAACCGGTTCGCGCTTTGTGGGTGTAGCCACCGGTTGTTGCTGAACTACAGGAAGATTTGAAGGCTCAATCAGTTCTACGCCGAGTTCTTCGAAGTAGTGGATTTGTTCGCAGGCCGCTTGCAGAATTGACTGCAACTCAGCTTTGGCAGTTTCTGTGGTCATGTGAAACGCTCGAGTTTGCGGTTAGGTAACACCAACCTGGCTCTTCTGCCTACGCAGCCGAACAACCTCATCGAGAATCTTGTGCGCGGCTTCGCTTTTTGACATTAGTGGTAGCTCAACGGGGTTAGGGCTGTCATTGGAAATGATAGTTATCGCGTTGTTTGCGCTTTCAAAGCCAGAGTCTTTGCGGGACACATCGTTAGCGATAATTGCGTCCAGGTTCTTGCCACGCAATTTTTCCTGAGCATGCTTGAGCAGATCCTGAGTCTCGGCCGCAAAGCCGATTAGCAACTGGCCATTTTTTCTTTTCTCCGACACTTCCTTCAAAATGTCTCTGGTGCGCTCAAGCGTGAGCGTCAAAGATGAATCGTACTTCTTGAGTTTATTTTCCGCACGCTGCAAAGGTTTGTAGTCGGCAACTGCTGCCGCGGCAACGACCACGGTGGCCCTCTCGAATTCGTTCATCACAGCGTCGAACATCTCATCCGCCGTCACGGTCTGAATAAAACGAACAGATGGACTTGGGGTGCCGGCGGTGGTGACGCCTGCCACTAAAGTCACCGTTGCGCCTCTGGAGTGCGCGGCTTCCGCTATGGCAAAGCCCATTCTTCCGGAAGAGCGGTTTGAGATGAACCTTACCGGATCGATCTCTTCTCGCGTTGCTCCTGCAGTGATCAGAAAATGTTCGCCAGCGAGATCCCGAGAATTTCGATGACTCGTCAACAGCGAGAGAGCAGCCGTCACGATCCGATCCGGCTCGGAAAGCCGTCCTGGACCAATCGTGCCACACGCCATTTCGCCATCGTCGGGCTCAACGATATGAACGCCGTGTTCACGCAAGCGCTCTACATTGCTTCGAGTGGCGGGGTGATTCCACATTGTCGTGTTCATCGCCGGGGCGATCAGAACGGGACAATTCGCCGCGAGATAGGTGGACGTCAAAAAGTCATCCGCGATGCCATTCGCGAACTTGGCAATAATGTTTGCCGTGGCGGGCGCGACGATGAAAAGATCCACCGCTTGAGAAAAAGTTATATGCGCTATCGGATCAGGATTATCGGGGGCGTAGTCATCTACAATGACCGGTGAACCGGATAGAGCGCGAAAGGTCAGTGGTTGGATAAACTCGCATGCGCGCTTCGTCATTCCGACCCTGACGACACATCCAGCCCGTTGGAGTCCCCGCAGCACCTCCGCAGCTTTATATGCGGCGATGCCGCCACTGATTCCGAGGGCTACCTGTGGTGCGAAGGAAGAGTTTTGAGAAGGAGTGCCTGCCATACGGTACTACTCGTAAACTAAAGATCAATGTAACATTGCCGAAACGGTCGCGCAACGGACCGGTTTTAATGATTGTTATAGACTGAGAAAGACATTTTCCTTTGGCCCTGCTACCAGCAATGAAGCTCTTGAAGTTCAGCGTTTGCAGATTAACTGCCGTCCTGGTTGTTCTTGGCTCTGCAGGATTGCTGTCAGCGGCTCAACAATCGCGTAGTGCCGACGACGAGGAATTCGGACCGGTTGTCAGAGCTTATCTGGGTTACTTGAAAAACGAGCAGGAAGTCGTCGATGACCGCGTCAGTCGGCACGAAGTTAGTCCATCCTACTATCGCCGGAACTCGAATCGGATTAGGGCCTTGCGCCAGATAGCCGTGCGCATTGCGAGGGAGACCCGCAACGACTACCTGCCGGAGTTAGAGGCGGTCACACGTGCTGAATTAGGCCTGCTTTTTGAGCGACCGCCCCGGCCTGAAACTTTGCGCGTGGGTGAACTTGTTCGGGGCACCTTCAGGTTCATGGGAGCCGTTCGCACGTCTGAAGTGTTTTACGTCTTCGCCCGCCTGGATCCTTACGAACAGGCCGAATTGACGCAGCCAGACTCTTCCCGGGGCGAATCGCTTGCTGGACCTGGCGGAGCGGCTGTATCACCCCCCGGAACTCGCGAGCGTCGAGTAACCAGCCCTTGAGCTAGCGGTATTCAGAGTTTGTTCTTCATTTCTCGTATTCGGGGGGTTCCAGAAGGTAATCCTCTCGCGGCTCCGCCAGCGATTAGAGTTTTAAGGTACCGATTTACCACCTTGGCTTGGTATTGAGTCCTTCCCTGAACTGACGGTCCAAACGTGTACCGGCCCGTAAAAGCACAATTTTGTAGCAAATGCCTAGAATTGTTTGTTGACAGAGGGTTGGTATTAGTGTAATAAAAGCCGGGTATTTAAAGCCTTTACGGATGCAAATTGCGCGTCGGCATTCGGAAAAGCTAAGAGGCGAGATTGGTAAATAAATAAACCTCCGTCTCCCACACGGGTCTTTAGGCCATCGCGGCACGCAATCAAGAAATTCTTGTTTCACTATACGGGAGGAAAGTTAATGATCAGCAAAACTTGGAGCCGCAAATCAATCGCGGCCTCTTTGGCAGTTGCCGTTTTGAGTGTCTACTCAATGGTCGCTTTGGCGTCGCCAGGGGCAAAGGCACCGTCGGGCGAGTTGTCGGTTTTGGGACAGGTTACTGTCAATGGCCAGAATGTTATCTCGGGCGGGACGTTGTTTTCGGATAGCGTAATTGCCACCGCCGACAAGAGCAGTGCGACTGTAAGCATCAGCAAGTTGGGACGCGTCGAGTTAGCGCCCAATTCCAGTCTGCGTCTCACCTTTACGGACAACAGCATTATGGGTCTTCTTGAGGCAGGCAGTGCTCAGGTGTCTACCCTGGCTGGAATCTCAGTTAATGTTGCGACTAAAGATGGTGCTGTAGTCGCGGATGGTGCGCAAGCCACTTCGTTCACAGTGAACGTTGCTGCAGGCAATACTGTTCTGGCAACGCAGGCTGGCGTCGCTGAGCTTCGCGTCGGTGGTGCTGTTAAGCAGGTTGCTGCTGGCGAGACGGCCACTTCCGGTATGCCCAATCCGCAAACTGGTACCACGGATGACGGTTTGAGCAGTGGTGAGATGGCGGTCTTGTTGTTGGCAGTCGGTGGTGCAGTCGCGGCCATCATCTATGCCGTTACGCACAACAACGACATCAACTTCGGTGGTACTGTTAACGTAGTTAGTCCCACCAAGTAGCAAGTTGCCTTGGAAAAATACTTCGACGGTAATTCACGTCGCAGTCAAATATTAAAACCTTGCGGGTCGCTCGACAGTGTCGTGTTCGACCCGCAAGGTTTTGATTATGGACCATTCCTGCCAAAGTCAGTCCCTAAGGTTATTCGTAGATGCATATCGCTGTTATAGGCACCGGCTATGTGGGCCTGGTCACAGGAGCTTGTTTTGCCGAGTTCGGAGTCGATGTAACTTGTGTCGATGTTAATGAAGAGAAGATCGCGCGGTTGTCGGCTGGGATCATGCCGATCTATGAACCGGGCCTGGAGCAACTTGTTACCAAAAACACCCAATCCGGTCGTCTTCGATTTACCACCGATATCAAGCAGGCCGTTGAGCAATCTTTAGTCATTTTTCTCGCAGTCGGAACTCCTCCTAAACCGGATGGGTCTCCAGACCTGAGTTTCGTAGAAATGGCAGCATCTTCAGTAGCCGATCATATGAATGGCTACAAGGTGATAGTCACGAAGTCTACGGTTCCAATCGGAACGGGTGAATTTCTTCGAAAACTAATTCGCGAGCGGTTAAAGAGCCGGATCAACTTCGGTATCGTTTCCAATCCTGAATTCCTACGCGAAGGTGCGGCGATTAATGATTTCATGAGGCCTGACAGAGTAGTTTTAGGCAGCCGCGACGAAGAGGCGATTGCGATCATGAAGGACCTCTACCGGCCGCTCTACCTGATCGAGGCACCCTTCGTAATTACTTCGCTTGAGGCTGCCGAGTTGACGAAGTATGCTGCTAATGCTTTTTTGGCGATGAAGGTTTCCTTTATCAACGAGGTTGCGAACCTGTCAGAAAAGATTGGCTGCGATGTGCACGATGTTGCTCGAGCGATAGGTATGGACAAACGCATCGGCACCAAGTTTCTTCATCCCGGACCCGGCTTTGGAGGCTCTTGTTTTCCAAAAGATACACAGGCCCTCGCTTCTGTTGCTCGGCAATTCAATAGCAGTTCACTTATTGTCGATGCCGTCATTGAGGTGAACCGGCGACAACGGCAGGCGATGCTGCCCAAGATTGAAACGCTGGTTGGGGATTTGAAAGGAAAGATGATTTCTATCCTGGGGCTCGCATTCAAACCCGAGACCGATGATATGCGAGATGCGCCTTCAGTCGAGATTGTGCGAGGCCTGCTGGAAAAGGGCGCGAAGGTGCGGGCGTATGATCCGGTGGCAATGAGTGAGGCGGCAAAAGTACTGCCGGATGTTGAATATGTTGATGATGAGTACGCAGCGGTCAAGGACTCCGACGCTCTGGTGTTTGTGACCGAATGGAACCAGTTTCGTGCGTTGGATATGTCGCGGATTCGGGATCTGATGAAGTCCCCACGAATCGCCGACCTGCGGAATATTTATGAGCCCGAGGATATGCGGGAACTTGGATTCAGTTACGTTGGCGTTGGCCGGTAATTAACACAAAGCTTTCGTTACCACTTTCACCACTATGCCGCTTACAGGAATTGCTCTTGTCACAGGTGGAGCAGGCTTCATTGGCTCTCACATCGCGTCTGCGCTCGCTTCGAGCGGGGCGCGCGTCCGAATCATTGACGATCTTTCAACCGGCTATTTAGAGAACATTGAAGAGATCGATGGTGACGTTGATTTTGTCCGGGAAACGCTGGCCGATGAATCCGCGGTCTTGCGTGCGCTCGAAGACGTGGAGTTGATATTTCACGAAGCCGCGATTCCTTCGGTGCCACGCTCAGTTCTGGAGCCTAAGCAAACGCACGTCGCTTGTGTAGATGCAACGTTGAATTTACTTAATGGAGCCCGCACCAAAGGTGTGCGACGACTGGTTTATGCAGCGTCGAGTTCTGCCTACGGAGACCAACCGACACTACCAAAAGTAGAAACCATGTCGCCGGATCCGCGGTCGCCTTATGCGGTCGCCAAACTGGTAGGTGAATACTATTGCCAGGTGTTCACTCGAGTCTATAACCTCGAAACTGTGTCCCTCAGATACTTCAACGTCTTTGGCCCACGTCAGGATCCCAGCTCGGCATATTCCGGTGTGATCTCCCAGTTTATTGACTCATTGATGACGGGGAAGTCGCCGAAAATCTATGGAGACGGCGAGCAAACGCGCGACTTTACCTATATCGCAAACGTAGTCGATGCCAACATGAAGGCGGCGGAAACCACCGCGGGCATCGGCGAGATTATGAACATCGCGAATGGCGATCGAATTTCGCTGAATCAGTTGCTGGACGAGTTGAAGGAAGTTACTGGCACCAACGGCATCAACGCAGAGTATTTGCCGCCGCGAGCCGGTGACGTTCAACACAGTCAGGCGGATATTACTCGTGCCCGGAAAATGCTCGGCTTCGAACCCAAGGTTGGTTTAAGTGAAGGACTCCAGCACACGATCGACTGGTGGAAACAGAGCCGGTTCGCGCCTAAACACTCTTAAGCCTGCGATTGCAGACTTCTCTCACCGACCAATTCTCTCAAACTACTTTCAAACGGCGCCCTGGCGATCCCTTTGTCAGTGATGATCGCTGCGATCAAGTCGTTGGGAGTAACGTCGAACGCTGGGTTCTCCACATGTAGTCCTTCTGGTCCCATCTGGTTGCCGCCGATGTGCGTAATCTCCTTACCGTCTCGTTCCTCAATAGGAATCGATTCACCTGTCGGCAGAGAAAGATCCAGAGTCGAGATCGGCGCCGCGACATAGAAGGGAATGTTGTGTTTGTTGGCGAGCACGGCAACCATGTAGGTTCCGATCTTATTCGCGGTGTCGCCGTTTGCCGCGATGCGATCAGCGCCGACGACCACGATATCTACCTTCCCACCCTTCATCATGTGACCAGCCATGTTGTCAGTAATCACCGTGACCGGAATGTTGTCCTTCGCTAATTCCCAGGCAGTCAATCTGAGCCCTTGCAGAAATGGGCGAGTCTCGTCGGCGATCACCGCAACACGCTTTCCCGCATCGCGAGCTCCCCGGACGACTCCCAATGCGGTGCCGTAATCACCCGCCGTTGCCAACGCGCCGGCGTTGCAATGAGTCAGGACTGTTGCTCCGTCTTTTACGAGTTCGGCGCCGAAGCGACCGATGGCGCGATTAGCTTTGATGTCTTCATCAAAGATTTTCCGTGCTTCGTCCACCAGACTCTCTTTTAGAGACTCAACGTCCTGTGTCTTTTCCTTTTCCAGATCGAACCGTGTACGCATGCGCTTAATGGCCCAGAAAAGATTCACAGCCGTTGGTCTGGTTTGACCCATTACCTGAGACATGTAGGAAAAGTCATCCTCGAGATCGCTTACTGACATGCCGACCGATTGACTGGCGCCGAGTGCCAAGCCCATTGCTGCCGAGACACCAATCGCCGGCGCGCCTCGGACCACCATCTTCTGAATCGCTTCTGCAACTTCTTCATAGGAGCGCAGCATCAGGTATTTCTCTTCGGTAGGCAGCAGCCGCTGGTCCAGCATCCGCACACCTTCGGTTGTCCATTCGACAGTCTTAATCATCGTTTCCTCTGTTTTTAGATTTCGGCGAATCTTACTGGAGAGGCAGCGGAAAGCAAAGTTGGAGCATAAGGAGTGTGTGGTCCGAACCTGCAGGACTCGGTTTGACTCGCACCTATCCGCGTGATACTTTCCGCCGCGTCTTGATGATTGATTGATCTTTTTATCTAAAGTGCCTGGGTGCCCCAAGAGTTTTGGGGAGAATAGGGAAGCGGGTGAGATTCCCGCGCGGTCGCGCCACTGTGAAAGAGAGTCGTACCTACGATTCTTAAAGCCAGGAGACCTGCCTGAGGTGCTTTGCAGCTTTTGAACGCTCGCGGAAAAGGCGTTTGGGCAGCAAGGGTCTTGCAATACAAGTCCCGCCAGTAGCCTGTTCTGCAAGCACAGGAGATTGGCGGGATTTTTTGCTTTGATTCGAACGTGCTTAATTGTTTTGCTAGCGGTTTGCGTATCTGGATGTGCGCAACGCGACGCCGCACCGGCGAATGCACAATTCCGTCAATTCACCGATGAAGCGGGTCGTACGATCTCGGTGCCTGCGCGAGTCGATCGAGTCATCTCACTCGCTCCGAATCTGACTGAGATTGTTTTTGCGATCGGCGCGGGTGAGCGGATCGTGGGCAATACTACTTACTGCGACTATCCCGCTGAGGCCCGCCAGGTCGAAAAAGTTGGTGACACGCTCCACCCGAGTATCGAACGAATAATTGCCTTGCACCCGCAACTCGTGCTGGTTTCGACTGCGTCTCAACTCGAAGCGTTTACCAAACAACTAAACGATCAGGGCATCGCTGTGTATGTGACTGATCCACACAATATTGATGGCGTGTTTCACTCGATCGCCAGCCTGGGCGATCTTCTGAATCAGACTTCCGCCGCGCAAGCTCTCCTGTCAGATCTCCGATTACGAACAGACTCCGTGGCGAACGCTCTGAAGACTGCCACTCCAGTTTCTGTGTTCTACCAGGTTTCCGCTCAGCCTCTCTACACAGCAGGCCGGGATTCATTCGTCACGGATTTGATCAGGCGCGCGGGTGGGAAATCGGTCACGGCGGAAGTCCCCGGCGCCTGGCCAAAGTTTAGTGCCGAATCAGCGCTAGCTGCTCGACCTGAGGCGATCATATTGCCAACCGGTGGATCGATGGGCGACACAAACGGGTTTGTCGCCGAGCCTCTGAAGAACTCGCCAGCGGTTAAAAACGGGAGAGTTTATAAGATTAATGACGATCACCTCTCGCGGCCTGGGCCGCGATCAATTGCCGGGCTCGAGAAGATGGCTCGATCACTGCACCCGGAGTCGTTCAAGCAATGAATGCCGCTCTCGAAAAATCTCAGAACCTGGTCAGCCATCAGGGCGCTCGAGTGACGCTGCGTAAAACGCTCGTCGTGTGCGCGCTGCTTCTTTTAGGACTTATCATTTTGATCGGGCTGATGTCGTTACTGGGAAGTGAGAAGTTCCCAATCGCCGCTGCGATCTGCGCGATTGCTACATTTGGTCGTGGCGATTGCGGACTGACTTCGGATCAATCCCTCATCCTTCTGAATATCCGCTTGCCTCGCATTCTCCTTGCGGCATCCGTGGGAGCGTCGTTGGCGGCAGCGGGCGCGAGTTACCAGGCGCTCCTCAGAAATCCTTTGGCAGAGCCATATCTGCTGGGCATCTCGAACGGCGCCGCAGTCGGCACAATGCTGGCCTTGGTTTTTCTCGGCGCATTTGAGTGGGCTCGTCCGTTGATGGCTTTTTCAGGCGCGTTACTCGCAACCCTTGTGGTCTACAGGCTGGCGCACGGACGCGCAGGGGCAACGCCGGAAAGATTGATACTGGCCGGGGTAATTGTGACGACGTTTCTTTCCTCACTGATTGTTTTTGTGACGACGTTGATGGATGCGACACGGATACGTTCGTTCACATTCTGGTTGCTCGGCGATCTTTCGGGCACGACTAACGACCTCCTGCTGATCGCAATGCTGGTGGCTATTGTATGCACGGCTGTGCTTGCTGCTAATGCTCGTTCGCTCAACCTCCTAATGCTGGGCGAGCGCGATGCTTTTGATTTAGGAGTTGAAGTCTCGCGAGTGCGACTCGTTGTTTTCGTTGCCGCGAGTTTGCTGGTTGGAAGTTCTGTGGCGGCCAGTGGATCGGTGGGCTATGTAGGTTTGGTGGTTCCTCATTTGGTGAGACTTTCTCTTGGCGGAGATAACCGGATGACAGTTCCCGCAGCGGCGATTTGCGGTGCGGTTTTCGTAGTCATCGCCGACACGATTGCGAGAACAGTGATTGCCCCGCGAGAACTGCCGGTCGGTGCAATCACAGCGTTGATCGGTGCCCCCTTGTTTATCTATCTGCTGA
>JANNON010000207.1:0-12716 GCA_031399105.1 Blastocatellia bacterium
CCGCGGCGTAAGTTCTCCGTGCAGTGACGGGCTCATTCCATAATAGGTGTGTGACGAGATTACGAGCTGCGCCGCCCATGACGAGCAGATGGAAGATGTAGGCAACTGTCAGAAATATTCCGCTGGCCACCATCAACAGCAGGTAGGCCATGAGCGATGAATTATCCGAGGCGCTGAATACATTACGCGAGGAGATGGTCCAGAGAACCGACCCAATCGCCGTCACCACCACGGGCGGAGCCGCTATGCGCATTAGCGTCAACAAGTGATGACGATAAAGACGAACGGCGCGATCGATGAGATCACCAGCTCCGAGTGGGGCAAGTTGTAGTTGAGCTGAATCGGGAGCGGGCATCCCTGACAGGATAACAGAAGGAAGAAAACGGAAAACAGAAAACAGAATACAGAATCAGATCCGTAATCCGCGTCCATCCGCGGATTAATACGTACGCAGCTACTGAATTCTGAATTCTGAATTCTGAATTCTGTATTCTGTTTTCTTTTCAAAATACAGAATCAGATCCGTAATCCGCGTCCATCCGCGGCTTAATACGTACGGAGCTACTAAATTCCGAATTCTGAATTCTGAATTCTGTGTTCTGTCTTCCGTCTTCTCTTCCTCAAGGCGTTCCTGGTTTCTTCAACGTGGGAATGTAGCTGCCTCGAGCCTTCACCACCATGTCCGGCTCTACCGTGCGCACTTTGATCTGGCGTCGTTGACCTTCCTTCGCCACCAGCTTCGGATAGTATCCAAGGCTGTATTGCCGGCCGAGCTCTTCCGCGATCCATGCGAAGGCTTGTCCCATGCCCATCACCGTGTCCGCACTATAGAACCGCCCGCCGGTGCGATCTGAGAGAGCTTTCAAGTAAGCAACGGCGCGTCGATAGTCTCCCGGCCCCGGCATTCCGGCGCCGCCACTTCCCGGCAGACCTGGACGAGGAAGAGGGATTCCGAAAATGCCGCCACGGTTACCAGCCCAGACTCCGTTCGCGCCCTGTGTGTCGTAATCCACCGCATAGATCGGCGCGTCCGCCTCTTCTGCATCTCGCAAGGTGCTTTCGTATGTCGCTCGGTGGCTGGCCGTGTCAACGCCGTCGGTAAACAAGACGACAGCTTTGCGTCCGCTGATCGTCTTCAATTGCTTTCTCAGAACATCGTCCACGGCGTCATAAAGTCGCGTGGAGCCGCCCGTGCTGGTGCGCCGGATCGCTTTCATGATCGTCTTGCGATCGGTCGTGGCTCTACAGAGAACGTCGATATCGCTGTCAAACGCCATTACCATTACGCTGTCGACCGGCTTCAGCTTTTCGACAAAGCTAATCGCTGCGTTTTGGATTTCGTCGAGGCGAGTCTCCGTCGAGCCGCTGGTATCGATCAGGAGGACGACTGTAAACGGCTGGTCGACCGCAGCGAAGAAAGCGATCTTCTGCTCAACTCCATCTTCGAAGAGTCGAAAGTCCGTTCGCCGCAGATAAGGGATGTACTTGCCATTGCGATCGAGCACCGTCACGGGCACAGTCACCAGCGAGGTATCCACGCGAACGACATCGTCTTCGACAGTTTCACCTTCCGCACCGACTCTGGATTCTGAAAGGCCGTCGTCTTCACCGTCAGGTGACGTTGAGCCGGCACTCTGAGCCGACCCAGTCTTCTCAGCTTTGGGAACAGGTGGTGTGCTCGGTTTCCGGCCCGACTGAGCAAACAGGATTGACGCACCCAATGACAAGATGAGGAGCAGCGTCAGTAGAACAAATGACTTTTTCATGGAACAGACCCTATCGACTGTGAAAACCTTGGAGAGATCTCGAAAGGTGAACAATTGGAGCACTCGGCCGTGACTTTACATTGATGCCGAAACACAGTCGAAGGTTTATCCGACGCATTGGATTGTCCGCTTCGGCGGATTGCGGTTGGTGCGGATTGTAGGGGCGTCCCTCCGTGGGCGCCCCGCGATTGCTCGCAACAGCTCGGTTGACCTCTGTGTGCGCGACCCGACGCTGCCGCGCTACGGTACTGACTGAGACCCACTACGTTGAGTGCGCAAAACTCCTCGTTGCACAGCAAACAGTTGCCACTCGCCACCCGCGGCGAGTTCATGAATTCCTCGCTCCTCGAAAGTGATTCCTGATCCGGCTACTAAGTCTTTCACAGTGCTCGAAACCAAAACCTCAACCGGCTTGGCTTCGTCGGCCACACCCATACTGATCGTTGCAGCTACGCCACCAACTTTCCCGTCAAACATTTCACATTCACCCGTATGTAAACCTGCGCCGAGCTCCACTCCCAAACGCGAGGCGTATTCACTGATTGCCGCCGCACAGCGAATCGCGCGAGCCGGCCCATCGAAAATCGCCAGGGGGCGTTTTCCCTCCATCTCGAGCCGTCGTCCTCTAAACCACTCAGTCTCCTTCGCAATATGAACTTGAAGTCTTCGCAGCAACTCTTCCCAATGCGTTTGGCCCAGCCGTTCCACCTGTTCCTTAACGCCGACTATTCGCGTGCACAACACAGTTGCCAGCACGGTGTCAGGTTCAAAGCTGTGACGAACTCCCGTAAGAAACTCTTCTACTTCGTCGAGAATCTGATCCTGGTCTCCCACGAACGGTAGATGGTCCTGACCCGGCAGTTCCACAAATTTGGCGTTCGGAATGCGCTCGGCGACGTATCGTCCCTCTTCAACTTTCAAACATCTATCGTCAGTCCGGTGAATAACGAGAGCGGGAACGCGTATCGAAGGCAGTACATGACGCACATCGATCTCAGCATTCATCTTGGTGAGCGCGACCGCAGCTCCGGGACTTGCCCCCATTCGCAGATAGGTGGCCCACCATTCGCGGAACTGCGGATCATTAGCAACGCTCGGGGCGCGTTCCTCGAGACCAACGGGCCCGCCCCAATGCTGCCGCATGACTTCGAAAAAGTTTTCGCGCTGTTCGGCAGTCGGTCCCCAGGGATACTCGGCGTCGCGAATTCGCTTGGCATACGTGCCTATCATCACCAGCGCCAGCGTCTTCTCCGGATAGGTAGCCGCAAAGAGACTACACATTGGCCCACCTTCGGAGACCCCGCAGAGAGCTGCTCGCTCTGAACCAACTGCGTCCATCACGGCGCGCACGTCATCCATCCGTTGCTCGAGCGTAGGCAACTCACTGTTCGGCACCCGATCAGAAAGACCCGTTCCGCGTTTATCAAACAAAATAAGTCTTGCGAACGATGCCAGGCGCATCAAGAACCTCGCGAAACTCGGCTCTCGCCAAAAGTATTCCAGATGCGAAACCCAACCCATTACAAAAACCAGATCCAAAGGCGCGTCACCAATAACCTGATACGCAATATTCACGTCGCCACTGCGTGCGTACATCGTTTCAGGCAAGCGATCAGGAGCGAACTGAAATTCCGATAACTGTCGGGCCGGGACGTCGATAATTGGTTGGCCCAGATCATCATCGACCTCTTCGGTCACCGCGATTCTGGCCCGCGTGCGTTCGTGGATTACAACGTCGGTAAGGAACTGGGGACTCTCTGTAACTTCCGCCACAAAGCGATAGCCGCGTTTGGGAACTGTTTGGATGTAGTCCTGTCCGCCCGCACTTTCGCCGAGAACTTTTCTGAGGATGGAGATGTTCTGGGCGAGATTGTTCTCTTCCACAAAGCTGTCCGGCCAAACCTTCTCCATCAGCTCTTTTTTGCTGAGTACGTGACCGCTGTTCTCAACCAGACAGAGGAGCGTGTCAAAGGCTTTTGGAGTAAGCGGAATGGTTCCGTTTGGGCCAAGCAGAACTCGTTCGGTCACGTCTATCCGAAACGATCCGAAAGAAAAAAAGCGGTTGGGCGTGCGCTTCATCATGGCTCTCAGAACTCGTTGAAAGGAAACTCAGAAGGATTTCAGAGCTTTCTAACGACGCCGCTCGGACCTGGAAGTTATTGTCCGTTTGTAGAGCAGGGAAGAGTTCGATTGTTACTTGCGGCGACGATATTAACCCGAAACCACCGATAGCCTTAGCAAAAGAAGTACAGCTCCCGGCTCCTTTTACAAATCCCAGAACTTACATCTTGCCGCTCGATGCGGCGTTGCGTTTGGTCAATTAAACGACCATCCACCCTTTCCAGAAACTTTTTTAGGAGAAGCAATGCTGAAACAGATCCCGACCAGCCGTCTAGCAATCACCTTGTTTGCGCTATTAAGCCTATTTATCGCATCGACGCCACGGATACCAAAGGCGGAGAGCGCTCCAGGCCAAACTGAACTATCGACCGAAGAAACAATCGCAACCACGGCGGAGGCCAAGCTTGCGAGCGCCTACGGCAATCTCCCCTTGAGCTTCGAACCAAATCGTGGTCAAGCGGATAAGCAAGTTTCGTTTCTGGCACGCGGGCCTCGCTACACGCTTTTTCTTTCCGCAACCGAGGCGCTGCTCTCACTCCATAACTCAGCGGAAAACTCCGAGGGCGTACGCATGAAGTTAGTGGGCGCGAATCCGGCAACGAAGCTAGCCGGTGAACGTGAGCTTCAAGGCAAGAGCAACTACATGATCGGCAGCGATCGTCGCAAGTGGCAGGCCAATATTCCCACTTTCGCGAGTGTGCGCGGCGAAAGGGTTTATCCGGGCATCGATGTTGTCTACTACGGAACGGACCAGCGCCGGCTTGAGTATGATTTTGTGGTTTCGCCCGGCGCGGACTTTGGGCGCATACGTCTGATGTTTGAAGGTCCGCAGGAGTTGAGTGTCGACACGGACGGCTCGCTGCGCTTGAAACTGCCGAGTGGTGAAGTGGTCCAACCCGCTCCCGTTATCTATCAGGAAATTAACGGCCAGCGACATGTGGTTAACGGCCACTATGTACTGGCCGGCGGAAACGAAGTGACCTTTGAGATTGGTGACTACGACCGGACTCGAACCCTCGTTATCGACCCGCAGATTGTCTACGCCAGTTATCACGGCGGCTCAGCAACGGACAAAGCCGAAGGCATCGCAGTCGACGCGAGTGGTCAAGCTTACATCGTAGGTTCGACCGATTCTGTTGACATGCGAATGCAATCGGCCCTGCAAGGCCCGAGAGAACCTTCCGATGTCTTCGTCGTCAAGATTAATGCGGCTGGTACGGATGTTATTTATTCAACCTACATCGGTGGTTCTAGTAGCGATGTTGGAAACGCTATCGCAGTCACCAGTGATGGTAAGGCGTGTATCACCGGACTCACCAGCAACGATTTCATCGAAAACGACTACCCCACTACCTCGAGCGCCTACCAGCAAAATGGCTTCTTCTTGTCATATAGGGGAAAGGACAGCATCGTTACTGTTCTGAATCCTGGTGGGAATAGCCTCGCTTACTCCTCCTTTTTTGCTGGAGACGAGGACGATGAGGGAGCAGGCATCGCCGTCGACGGAAACAATAAGGTCTATGTCACGGGAACCACGGGCTCGAGGGATTTCCCCACCAAGAACGCATTCCAGGACCGTAACGAGGGCGTAGTCGCTTACGTCGCGAAGTTTGATCCCGCTGAACGGAATAACGATTCGCTGGTCTATTCCAGCTACCTGGGAGGACAGAACGGTCGACAAGAAGCCACGGCTATTGCAGTCACGGCCGCCGGAGTTGCATTTGTGACGGGCACCACTTTTGCCACCGACTTTCCGACCAGGAGCTCATCGTCACTGCCGCCATTTCAGGCAAATTATCGCGGTAACCTGGACGCTTACCTGGCCAAGGTGTCGACTTCAGGGTCACTGATTTATTCGACCTACTTTGGCGGCAATGGCGAGGATCTCGCCAGGGCCATAGCTGTCGACGCGAATGAGCGCGCCTACTTAACCGGCTATACCTTTTCAAGCGCCACAACCTTTCCCCTCAAAAACGCTTTTGACTCGACGAGGAATGGACTCAGCGACTCCTTCGTGGCGAAATTTAATGCGGACGGTACAGCGTTGTTCTACTCGAGCTTTACCACGGGCGGCGACGTCAATAATCAAGCGGAGGCAATAGCTATAGACCGACTGGGAAATGCTTACGTCGCCGGTTTTCTTTTCACGAGAGGTCTCGCGTTTCCAATCATCAATGGCTTCCCCGCCGACGTGCCCAGAGGGAATACGTTCCTGGTGAAGATCGGGGCCTCAAATGCGACTGGCACCAACGTGCCGGAAGTGCTCTGTTCTGCCACGTTTGTTGGTGGGTCTCCCAAGGGTATGGCTATAGATCGCCGAGGTAGTCTGTATTTGGCAGGCGTAATCCGGGGAGACGAGGTCCCATTTTCGACGCAGGGTGGTTTTCAGCCGAACTTCGGTGGTGGCGAGTTCGACGCTTTCGTTACCAAGCTCGCCATGGGCTCAACCGACACTATCGGAGTATGGCGTCCTTCGACTCAGCAGTTCCTGCTGCGCAATTCAAACAGCGCCGGTGGTCCAGACATCACCATCAGGTTCGGTAATGCGGGCGACTTGCCGGTCGCTGGTGATTGGGACGGTAATGGAATCTCTGATGTTGGTGTCTTTCGCCCTTCGACAAGACAGTTCCTGTTGCGGCTTCCAGCCGCTAACAACGGCGAACAAGTAATCACAATCAACTTCGGCCAAGCTGGGGACCTGCCGGTTGCCGGAGACTGGAACGGCGACGGCATCGATACTCCCGGAGTCTTTCGAGCCGACCGCACGGGCACTTTCCTGCTGACCAACTCAATCGCAAACAACTCTTCACCGCAACCTGATCACGTCTTCAGTTTCGGTCGAGCCGGCGACTTGCCTTTGGCCGGTGATTGGGACGCAGACACGATCGACACTGTCGGAGTGTTCAGACCCGACGTTGCCGGGACCATGCTGCTCGCAAATGAGTTCATCAACGTGGCTGACATAACTTTTAATTTCGGCGAAGCCGGCGACTTGCCATTCGGCGGTGATTGGACGGCGACCGGACAGGACATCGTTGGGATCTTCCGGCCGTCACTGGCAAGAATGTTCCTCGCCAACGAGTTCGAGAACAACGCCGACATCATCTTCTTCTACGAGCAATCACCTGACTTACCGGTCGCTGGTGACTGGGACGGGAAGTAAGTTCAGTAAGCAATTGAAAGCAGGTGGCATTACGAGTTGCGGCGCTTACTAGATAATGCAGTAGGCGCCGCTACAGTTTTGCCACGGAGTGTGGCGAGCATGGTGCGCAAGCTGAAGAGCTGAATTTTAGCGAGCGAGCTGACTAGTCTCACAGTTGGGAAGGCGGACCCTGTCCCCGCCCAACTTTTCAGAAGCTCAGAATGGAATTCAGAATTCAACCTCACTGAAATGCCGAGCTTGAATGTTACCTCTTAGCTTCATTGCGGCCCAGTTGAGCGGGGACAGGGTCCACCTTCCTAACTGTGAGACTACACAGCTGGCTCTTTCTGATTTAGACGTTCAGCTTGCCCGGCATGTTCTTGATCTAGCTTAAGCTTTCGCGCAGGGCTGCTCACCATCTGGGACGCGATTTGGAGCTTCCGAATGAGTGCGTGATACACTCGTTTCGTCACTCATATTTACGAAATTCAGTGAAGCAAACGTGAAGTTGTTGTGCCCCTGTAGCTCAATGGTTAGAGCAGCAGACTCATAATCTGTTGGTTCGGGGTTCGAATCCCTGCGGGGGCACCAGAGATATTGCCGATATCCCATTGTAGATTGCCCATTTCGCTTCCTGAGTTTCTTTGCAATTAGCCCACTCGAGCGCCACGAAAGTGCTCATTTCCCTGGAAGCGTAGTGACCCCTCACCGCTTGCTATTGCGAAACTCACTTGATGCTTGTGGATCGGTGATTTGACTGCGACGATGCAATCGCAAGCTGCCTTCCCGGCGACTGCCTTGCACGAACTTTTGAGAACGCTCAAGATCGTTATCGAAAAATCATTTGAAAGAGTCCCAAGTAACAGACCGAAGAAACTGATGCCTCAACAACCAACAATCTTCCTTGCGCTGACTGACGATTGGGAGTTACGCGGCGATGGTTCCGGCGACCCCGGACAGCTACAGTTTGAGCCACTGCGAAAACTGCTGCGCATTTACAAAGACAATGGCGTGACGAGTACTTTCAACGTGGAGGTAATGCAGCAGCTTACGTTCAGGGAGTTCCAGGAAAAGGCACCTGAGTTAAAACCATTGGCTGACGCTTGGGACGATGCTGTTCGTGACGCATTTCGGCATTGCCAGGATATTCAGTTGCACATTCATCCACAGTGGTCCAACGCGACGTACCGTGACGGCAGATGGTGCTTGCCGGGAGACTGGGCGCTTCCCCGCCATGATGTGAAGGCTGCTCGTTCCATGCTCGAGAGGAGCAAGCACTATTTGGAAGGCCTTCTACAACCACTCGACCGCAACTATAAATGTGTCGCTTTCCGTTCTGGCTCCTCGTGCATTGCGCCTTCTTCATTTGCGCTCTCTTTACTGGCTGAACTCGGAATCGTATTTGACATGAGCATCGTTGGCGGACTGCGCGCCAACACTCGCAATCTTCAAATGGACTATTCACAGTGCGAAGAAAGCTTTCTGCCATTTTATCCGCGTCTGGACGATGCCCGAAAAGTCTCCGACAAAGTGGAGCCAATCATTTGCGTGCCAATATTTCACTTCTATTTATCCCGCCGGCAAACATTCAAACAAGTACTTTCCAAAGTTGCGCAGAAGTTGGAAACGACTCTCTCGTCCCATACCAACGGAGAAGGTTATTCGCAGGAACAGTGGGCGGAGGTTGGCAGGTCCAGTCGGTCGAAGCTTGCTTACGACAAGGCAATTAAGCCATGTCTCACGGGCAAATACATGGTTTCCGATTTAAGCCAGATGAATTACGCGGCGTTAAAAGAGATGCTCGCCGCCATACGATCGAGAGCGCGCCAATCCGGTCTTAGTGAGCTACCGGTAATCCTCACCGGCCACTCCAAATATATGAAAGATTTTTCGGGGGTCGAGTCATTCGTCAGAGATGTCTCACAAGCTCCGGACATTAAGTTTGCTACACTCACTGATATCGCTACAAAACTGCGGGCCGGTCATTTTGCCGTCAGGTCTCTGTAAACTGACGTTGGATAAACCGTCACTCCCTGCCGGGCCAAATTCAGCATTACTTCAAACAGGGGCCCTGCCCTTCCGCGGAAGAACTTCATGCCGTTGATGTTTAAATCGGCACAGATGTCTGAAGGAATATGTTGCTTAACATACCGAGGGATATCATGAACACACCGGCTCATGTCATGCGCATAGGTGTGGACCATCTCCTCGGTGCCTTGGTAGTTAATACACTTCGCTGCAAAGATCTCGGGAGAGTAGGTTTGCACCGGGCTACTATCTTTGAGCGCATCATCGACACAATAAACAAACGACAGATACGTCGTATGAACGCCGATGCCAATGATTTTGGCATCGTAATCGATCAGTTTGTGGTAAGGACTGCATTTGTCATACGGATAAGGCGATTGTTGATGGGTTGCGGTGAGCGCCTTGGCCAGTGGTCCAATGGCGCAAACTGACTTGGTAGGATGCAGACTTCTGATCGCGTCGCGTTGCCGGCGCGCAATCTCTGTCAACAGTCCGGTAAAAGAAGGAGTTCGACGGACATCGAAAACATTACCTTGCTTTAGATAGTCGTAGGATGAAACCGGACTGCGATTGGGGTAGGTAGGAAAGAGAATGGTTCCTTCCGGTCCGATCGCATTCTGAATCAATGGCAAGATGCGGTAGAACGGAAACCCGAGGTTCAGTAGGTCCACCGAACTATGGACATAGACTGTATCACCTGAGACAAGGCCGAGATTGTTTGCGAGGATATTCTCAAATGCCTGCTCCGACAGGATCGGCAATCGGCTGACGCGCGCACGCTTCAGCTTTTTTCTTGCGCGAACCAGGGAGGCAAGCACGTCTGCCGGGAGAAGTTTTCTGACGAGATTGGCAGTGCTCATCTTCTGCTCTTCTTGAAGCGTTCGGTGTGTTGGCTCTCACTAACTATTCTTACTTTGACGGGTACTTTGTACCTTTGCAGCCTGCCGCGGCAATGTTGCTTTATCAAAGATATCAACTCTTTATGGTCCAGGTCGCCGGCAGCAGACGGAGTAACGTCAGCGCAGACAATGTGTCCCGTAATCGCATTCTTCTCACCATAGACTACCGCTTGCGCAATGGAAGGTAATTCTTCGATCACGCTTTCCACTTCCGCTGGATAGACCTTCTCACCACCGATGTTGATGACCTCTGATTTCCGTCCGAGGAACCTAACATGATCTCCATCCACTTCAACAACGTCACCGGTGTTGAACCATCCATCTTTGGTGAAAGGGGAAGGCGCATTAAGGTAACCCAGCATAGCTGAACGTGCTTTGATTTGAAGCGTGCCTTCAATGACACGTGTCTCGAACCCCTCACCTCCGATTTTGACCCAAAGTGAATTTGCGTCTTTCGATTTCGAACGCAGAATGCCGAGTTCTGAAAGTCCGTAGGTCTGCTGCAAGTTCAGCCCAGGAAACAGTTCATGAAATCGCCTTAACGTGAACTCGGGCATTGGTTCAGTACCATAGCTTATTGTCTTGAGTGAGCTCAGATCATGCCGCTTGTAAGCTTCAGTCATGAGCACAAGATTGAGAAACGTTGGCGAAGTGGGAAGCAAGTCTGCTTTGAATTTCTCAACAGCTTCAAGAACGACATCAGGATGCCGCCCCGAAACCGTGATAATACAACCAGCATTCGACAATGTGTGGAGCATCGTATTGACGCCGCCGATATGATCGTAAAGCAGAAAAGTTATAGTCCTCAGGCTCGGCCTTCTTCGCTTGAACTTGTCCAGCAGAGGAACCATGTCATGAACGGCCGCCTTGCTTTCGCCAGTTGAGCCGGAAGAGAAGAGGACAAGCCCAGGGTGTCCTTCATTTCTTAATTGGGTGTACAGCCGATGACTCGCTGTGTGCGGCAGCCTCTTGATTGAGACGAAATCGCGGTTATCAATAACAAGGGACAACTCTCCCTGAGCTATGGAAATAAACTCATCTCTCCTCGCTTTCGCAGAGACTGTGAGGGGAACAAGTATGCAGGCGTGGTCCAGTAACGCGAAAAACAGGGCGACAGCGTTAGGAGAAAAATCAGCTTCAATAACAGAAACAGATGCGCGGGCGATTCCCTCTTTCTCGAGCGTTTGCTTCCAGTCCGCAAATCGCTCGAGTAGCCAGCCGTAAGTGTAGGTCTCGTCACGCCAGATGATTGCTTCGCGGTCGTGATTCTCTGTCCAGACTTTGAGCAAGAAATCGACAACCATCAGACGCCACCGAGAAAGAGCACTTGCCCGGTGATGAAATCACTCTCCGGTCGAATGAAGAAATCAATCACGTTGGTTACGTCTCGAAATTCACCCAAACGCTTGACGGCCTGTCGTTTCAAAAGTTCATCAAGTTTTTTTTCAGGAACTGATTTAATCAAGTCGGTCTGGATTGGTGTGGGAGCGACGACGTTTGCAGTGATTCCAAACTCAGCGAATTCACGAGCAATGATTTGAGTGAAGCTAATTACCGCAGCCTTGGACGCAGCGTAAACGGCTTCGCCTTCCAGTTTCAGAGCAGTTGCCGTTGTCGCAAAGTTAATAATTCTGCCGGAGCGATGTTTGCGCATCAGACGTGCTGCCTCACGGCACATCAGAAAAGTGCCGAGGAAGTTAGTATCCAAAATTTCTCGCGCAGTTTTTGTGGGCATCAACAGCGCATGGTTCATAGAAGCGATGCCCGCGTTATTGATCAAAACATCCAGTCTTCCATGCTGGCTGGAAATCTCCGCGAACATTTGCCGAACAGCCGCTTCATCGGAAACATCCAGGCAGAAATGCCTGTAACTTTCCGACTCGAACGTTGCTTGCCTGCGGCTACAACCGACAACCTGGTGCCCCTGCGCTAAATAGTGCTCGACAAGGTGCGCGCCGATTCCTTTGCGAGCACCAGTTATCACGAACACCAACGGCTTACCATCCGTCTGTTTACGACCCGCCTGATCCATTTTCCTTTAGCAGCTCTGTCACGTAATCAGTTAAGGTTTGAATCGTAAGAAAAGGACTGTTTTCTTGAGACATGGCCCGATCATCAGCAATGGTAATTGAGGTACTAAACTCTGCACTGATTTGATCTTCGACTTCCATTATGAGCGTCACCACGTCTATCGACTCAAGCTTGCCATGCTTGCCATATAGCGGGGTCTCCAAAGAGTTTTCGACGTGCACGCCTTTGGGCAACTGCTTATTCAGTTCGTCAACCGCTCGATAAACAGCACCTAAAATTTTCTCCTGATTCGACAATGAAAAGTCTCCTTTCGGTCTTCATCGTAATCTGTTTTGACTGGAAGACACAAAGCGACGATGAGTCTATCCGTCAAGGGACATTATTGAGCAAGATATGGTCAGGTCGATTCGCTTGTCTAACGGCGAGTGCAAGACTCACTGAAGATGACGACAACAAAGACTGACCCGCTGGAGCGATTATGGCGCGATGCGTCCTCTTACCTGGCATTACCTTACTTTGACGGCGGCGGATTCGGGAAATACTGCTTCATCTCGTTTCGTCTCGCCTTGTTGATGCCCCTCAAACCGTCTCATAATCTGTTGGTTCGGGTTTCGAGTCCCTGCGGGGCACCAGAGAAATTGCCGATTGCCGATTAGGGATTGCAGATTTCCGCTTCGACGGATTCCTTCAGATCCTGCGAAACTCACGATGGCGAATGAAGCAACCATA
>JANNON010000227.1:0-2278 GCA_031399105.1 Blastocatellia bacterium
TGCTTTTTTTTTTTTGTTGGTTAATTTGGGGGGGCCCCGGTTGGCACACCCCTACAATCTACGCTGACAAATCCTCACGCACGCGCTAGGCTAGCAACACCCCCCGCAGATTGTTTCTACTTTTCCTCTCATTGATGGAGTGTGTTGCTTGAAGTCCGAACTGCAGATCGAAGAATCAACTCCGTTAGCGAAGGTGCCTGCGGCGGTAGAGGTGATTTTCAACGCCCACTCGGGCCTTAACGAGAAATCCGAAGTCGTCGCCCGGCTTAAGCAAATCTTCAAAGAAAGCCAACGCACCGTCCGCATCTCAATCGCTCACCGCGGTGACGAAGTAAGCGAATTGGCTCGCCGCGCGGTCGCGAGCGACTGCGAGATTGTCGTTGCGGCGGGTGGCGACGGTACGGTCAGCACAGTTGCCGGGGCTGTAATCGGAACCAACAAAACGCTCGGCGTATTGCCGCTTGGCACACTGAATCACTTTGCGAAGGATTTGAATATTCCTGTTGATCTTGAAGGTGCAGCGCTCACCATCATTGATGGACAGGTTAGGGAGGTGGACGTTGGTGAAGTAAATGGCAGCGTCTTTGTTAACAACTCGAGCCTCGGCCTGTATCCCAGCATTGTGCGCGAACGCCAAAAGAAGCAGCGGCTCGGGTTTCGCAAATGGCCGGCGTTTTTTTGGGCCGCCGTCACCGTCCTGAAGCGATATCCATTTCTCGCCGTCAGGCTGAGTGTTGATGAACAGGAGATTGTCAGCATGACGCCGTTCGTCTTCGTAGGGAACAACGAATACCAGATGGAATCTTTTCAAATCGGGAGTCGCGCTTGCCTCGATGCTGGCTTGCTGAGTCTTTACATAACTCATCGGATCTCACGCTGGGGTTTACTTAGACTTGCGCTTCGATCCCTGTTTGGAGGGGTGCGGCAGGAACGAGATTTTACTGCGCTGTGCTCGCGAGAGATTTGGATTGAGACTCGTCACAAAGTCCTGAATGTGGCTTTAGATGGCGAAGTGCGACCCATGCAGCCGCCGCTGCACTATCAAGTGCGGCCACGGGCTTTGCGAGTGATGGTACCGGGGAAAAACAGTGCTGAGTACTGAGTCACAAAGTGCTGAGTACTGAGTGCTGAGTTCCGGTCTCTAACATCTGTTGAATCACGGACTCTAACTAACTGAACTCAGTACTCAGTACTCATTACTCAGGACTTGCTTCTACATGCGCACAATAGTTCACCTTTCTGATCTTCATTTCGGCAGCATCGATCACGCGCTGATCGATCCTTTGGTGCGTGCGGTGAATGAGCTCAAGCCGGACGTCGTCGCCGTGTCAGGTGACTTAACTCAGCGTGCTCGCTCTCATCAGTTCATAGAGGCGCGCGCCTTTCTCGATCGCTTGCCGCAACCTCAGATCGTGGTTCCGGGAAATCACGACGTCCCACTTTACAATCCGGTCTCACGGTTCATCGATCGGCTCGCCAAGTATCGCCGTTACATTTCAAGCGATCTGCGCCCGTGTTACGCAGATGAAGAGATCGTAGTTTGTGGCGTCAACACCGCGCGGTCTTTGACG
The DNA here is from genome assembly GCA_031399105.1 of Blastocatellia bacterium. Classification (GTDB taxonomy): domain Bacteria; phylum Acidobacteriota; class Blastocatellia; order Pyrinomonadales; family Pyrinomonadaceae; genus PSRF01. The sequence continues at coordinate 1,572 of JANNON010000227.1, forward strand.
TTTAAGGGCGGCCGCATTAATGAAGATCAAGTAGCGTGGTTGCGTGAAACGTTGTGTGCGCATGAAGACAAGGCAGTGAAAGTGTTAGTTTCTCATCACCCATTTGATCTGCCGGACGGACATCACGAGCGCGACCTGGTTGGTCGCGCGCACATGGCTATGGAGGAGCTCGCGAGTTGTGGTGCAGATCTGTTTCTGGCCGGACATCTCCACGTCAGTCACACGTTGCAAACGGCCGCTCGTTACCGAATCCATGGACACTCGGCGCTGGTGGTGCAGGCCGGAACGGCATCTTCGACCCGAGGCAGAGGCGAAAAGAACTCATTCAACGTGTTGCGCCTTTCGCATCCCAACATTGTTGTCGAACGACTAGAGTGGCGTCCCGATGATGGACACTTTGCACTGAGCACTACCGAAGCGTTTCGTCATTCTGCAGAAGGATGGACTCGGTTGAAGGACCTTTAGTGAGGGTGCGCGTGTTAAAAAAGCATTTGCCAGATGTCATTAGGGATTTTTCGTTTTTGATTTCTGACCTTGCAAAGCAATCAGAACCGCGGAGCGCAGCGACCGGGCCGATTCGGAAGAAGCACGCAATGGACTAGAGTCGTTCAGAGCTCTTTCAAAACCAGGTGAATTTTTAGCGTCGGCCCGGTCGCGGCGCGCCCCGGGTCTGATTGCTTTGCAAGGGCAGAAAACAAAAACGAAAA
>JANNON010000309.1:0-5061 GCA_031399105.1 Blastocatellia bacterium
CTCGAAGCTTGCGGTCATTACCGACCCCACCGGTCCTGGCCCACCTTCGGCGTATTTGGTCACGGCCAGGACCTTTGAGTTTTTGAAGGTCGCAACATAAAAATTCATGGCCTCTTCGGCGTTGGTATCGAACCATAAGAACGGTGTAATTTTTTGCATAAGTTCTCCTGAGAATTGATATCAGTGATCGTCCGTGCAGCGAAACGTCACCTTCGTGTTTTCGTTACCCGGAGGTAACCAGCGCCGTTATCCCGTAGGGATGGAATGTTTATAGAAAGCCAGCTCAAGACCTTCCCGCTCCGGAGGAGCGGAATAGTTATCGAGTCCGCATATTCATGGCCCGGAACCCTGCGCTCCTCCGGAGCGTGAATCGTGGCAGGCACGTGTCTATAAAAATCGATTCCTCCGGAGCTGGTTGGTTAATTGGATTGCGGCCAACGTCGCGTCACTTAATCTGTGGCTGTCGTTCGAACGACCGGGGCAAACCTTATCGTCGCATTACTCCGACTGTCTGACCCAGAGCTTTCCACCTAACCAAGCGCACGGCAGCGCCGTAACGACCAGCGCGATTGGATACCACTTTGGCCCAAACTCAGGCCCCGCGTTCCACGTTGAGATGACGCCGGCGAGACTAAGCACAACGCCCACTGCGCCAAGCACCAGCGCGTGCCCCATCGGCCGGTCAGGCGCCAGACGCGCTGTGACGTAGCCGCCGATGACACCAAAGGCACTGCGATAGCCCAGGGTTAAAAACCAGAGCGGCGTACTCATCGCCTGAAACCATGGCGGAAAAACTCCCGTCGCGTGCATGACGACGTCAGTGCCAAGGGAAAGGACAAATATCACGACGATCCCTGCGACCACAGCGCCAACGCTTCGAAGAACACTGCGAGTTTCTACGCCGTGTGGTTCTATCTTCTGCTGCATTAGATAACGATCATCCTTTTCTATATTCCGGGCGGTTCTTCATCGGCACTTGGGCCATATGAACCGGGCACTGGAATTTCGAGCATCCGCAGGTAGACTGAAAACTGTCCGCGGTGATGAATTACGTGACTCAGCACAAAGTCTCGGAACATGCCGGCCCTCGGTCTTTCCAGAAATAACTTCCCATTCATTTTGAGCTGCCAAAGCTGGTCCAGACTTGCTTCATCCACTCCGGCCAACGCCTGCTTCCCTTTCGTAACGTTCTCATCAAACTGCTTCAGCAAGTCAGCGTGTGAAGCAGCTTCGTACGGCCGGTAAGTCGCCATATCGATGTCGAACTCGTCGAGGTTGAATAGCGATTCAGTCCAACCGATGCTCTCGACGATATGCGATGCCAACTGACTTGCCGTAAATGACTTGGGGTGCGGACGCCATCCCAACTTGTCGTCGGTTAGTCGTTCCAGATGCTTGCGGGTCGTCTGTGCTTCGTGGTCAAACTCAGTAGTCAGGGAATCGATCTGCTTCATCGCGTTCGCTCCTTTGGAATTTGGCTGCTTCAAGTAGTTGCCTGCTGCATTGAAGCGAAACCTGGAAGAAACTCTGTGTGCCGAACTCGTTTCACCTTTCATTCGACTGACACTCGCCTGTGAAGTTAGTGACTTCACTCTCCACACCTAAGTCGTTTGGGGTCTGGCGAAATCGACACAATTCGACAGTTTTTGTTAAGACTTGTTGCGTGCGATCTCGAATGAGGGAAGTCATCGCATAGCATTTTCCAGCAAGCTTAACCGCTGCCTTGTAGAACCCCTTGCCTCGATAACCCTCGTACGGCTGGCGGATACAATCCCAAGCTCGTCCTCCGTGAGAATCGCGCGGAGTCTCGTGTCTACCGTCTTTCGCAGTCTTGGATCCTCTTCAACAGGCGCGTCGATACCATCATCGATTGGCAGGTAGACGATTAGCTCCAAATGTCGCAGTCCGTCCGCGGCCAACTCAATCCACGTCTCAACTAAACTCAAGTCAACATCTTCTCGACGAAGGTCTTTCAGCGCCAAAATGTAAGCTATAAAATCCACTGGACATCGCTCATAGATCACGGGCTCATTTGCAGAGTGCGCTCGCAAACGCTCAACATTAAACTCAAGCTGCCGGTAGAATTCGTCAACGCCAAGCTCGACCCCAAACTCGTCGCCATAGTCTTCAACCAACGCTACATATGGCTCCGGTTCGAGGGCAAAATCAGGATGCGCCTGAAGAAATTCTTCAATGAGGGTTGTCTTGCCGGTGCAATGCGTCCCTGAGACTGCGATTCTCATACAACGTTTTTTTGATGGTCTTGAATCTCGGCTATGGGATTGAACTCAGTGCCATAATACAGTCGTTACAATGTATTCACGCTTTGCATAATTGTCCTGGAGGTTGCTGATGATAGTAGAAGTGCGGAGTTATCGAATCAAGCCAGGCCGCCGCGAGGAGTTCGTCAGAATGTTTGAAACGCGCGCGGTGCCGGCCCAACGCGCAATTGGAATGGAGATAATGGGCCCGTTGCTCGATCTGGAGAACCCAAACAAGTTTGTCTTCCTACGCAGTTTTCCTTCACTTGAAGAACGTGACCGAATGAAGGACGCGTTTTATGGAGGCGCATTATGGAAGAATGAACTCGAGGCGATCGCAATGCCACTGTTGGATAGCTATGACGTCATACTATGCGAGACGTCGAGTGGCTATGTCTTTGATGGGCCAAGAGCCGACCAGCCTGCGGAAGAAAACTAGGCGTTAGTGGCAACTTGTGAGAGCCCGGATCTTCTGGAGGAGGACGAAGCCATCAAAGTGGCATTCTCAAGCATCCTTATCACCGTGACCGCCTCGATCGCTTTAATGACCACTGCTCGTGCCATCACAAACAAAACAAGTCAGGGCTTAGCAGCAAGCGGCACTTCATAGCGGCGTGCAGATACAAGGTCCGAGTGTACAACCCCCTCTTTTCGCGGTGCACCTGCATACTTGCCGAGCGATGCGAGAACGTGTGGAATGCAAAGGGCGACGCATCCGAAGCGTCGCCCGTTACTTTCTTGAAATGTTGGTGCCCGCTACTAGATTCGAACTAGTGACCCCTCGCGTGTGAAGCGAGTGCTCTACCACTGAGCCAAGCGGGCATATGTTTTTCTTAAGTGACTTATGATACAGCAACTTGCTGTATTTTCAATGGCTTAACGTCTTTCTCAGTCGTTCCCGACGTTCCCGATATTCCCGACATTCCTGTAAAAGAGGCCAGGAATAGGCCAACGCTCGCGATGCGTTGATCAGTAAGTATACAGCCCTGTTCGGGAGCATGCAGGTAGATGTTAAACGACTCGAGCGACTTGTGACCGCTGTAAGACATGACCAGTGCGACGTTGTTTCCGCTTGCTTCCATCATGTCAGTGACAAAGGTATGGCGGAGACTGTGACACGTGAAGCCGTTGGTCCGGCCATAGTTAAGACCTGCCACTTTCCCGGCTTTGCGACAGGCCCTCGCTATTGCGTTGTCGAAGGTTGCAGTTTTCGCGCGAGGAAACAGCAATTCTTCATCGGTGAGTCCTTCCCTAATCCGACGTTGCACAATTTCCTTGATGCAATCCCATAGAGGCAGGTCACGCTGGTTTTCTGTCTTCGTTGCGTTTAGGCGAAGCTTGCCTTTTGTCCAGATGAATTGGTCTAGTCGCAAACGTACAATCTCGTTCAGCCTGCCCCCTGTCAAGCGAAGTAACTGAACAACATCGCCAGCATCGCGCCATAGCTTAATCCGTTCCGCACGCCGCGAGGGAGCTAAAGGTGGATTAAGTAAGGTGTGAACAAGCGTCGCATACTCTGTTAACTCAACAACACGGTGTTCGAATTCTGGTGTGCGATTCACCTTGAGCGTGGGGCGGAGCCAGTTAATCAAGTCAGGCTTTGCTTTTTGTGCCGCCTTCAGCATTCCTTGAACGCGGCCAATGAAGACACCGGCGCTGTTCTTGTTAAGGGTTGGACGAAAGCAAAGTATTTGATAGAACTCGCGTAGATCAGTTTCTGTGCATTCGCGGATCAACCGCTTCGGCCCGAAGTAATTCACAAAGTCCTGGATGACTTTGCAGTTCGACCTGACGTTGTGGCCGTATTGGTATCCTTTGTCACGAGCTCGAACTTCCAGGTTGCGGCGGTAAATGTCGAGCGCGTCCTGGGCGGTAGTCGGCTTACTGCGAATCTCGCCTCGTTCTTCCGCGTCGATATCATTCATTGCTTGACGCAAATGTCTTTCAGCTTCTGTCCTGGTTGTGAACCCCTGCTTGCGAAGTCGAACGTTCTTGTAGCGACGGACGTAACCGTGGAGAATTTGTCCACCTGGCCCAGCGTACTGGTTAAAGTTCTTCACGATCGTTTCCTTACGCGCTGTAGGCGTTGATTGAAGTTGCTTACGAATGTACTTCATTGCTTTCAGCTCTTTTTTTTTGGTGACCAGATAAGGCGGAAATAATAGTGATAGAACCTGTTGGTGTCACGAACGGGCTGTCGAGTAGTTGCCTGGTAGTCGACGTTGAGCGTCCCTTTCCTGTCGTTCCGCGAAAGCTAATACCTCTTCAAGAATAAAACGCACCTGACAAGATCCATTCCGGATGCGTGTGAGTTGTGAAGTCCCCGCGCCGCCGTTGAGTACGGTCTTTCTAGAGCAGCCGATTATTTCAGCCACTCGCTTGGCGTCGATGCGTGTCTTCTTGTTGATCAGGCTCATCAGGTTTACCTTGTGTCGCGGGCGTACTTGATTTGCCGCGAAATTCCCCGTAGTGCACCTGCCGTGCCGCGCTGCAGCGCTCTCAAAACTGTCTGCGCAATCTCTATTTTGACTCCTGTTTCATCGAGAATAGCTGCCTCCAGCTACCTCAAACTGCCTTTTATAGAGGGCGGTGTACGCGGTTGCCGACACTTGAGCGAGCGAAGTGTTCGCGGTTGCCGACAGCGCCCTCTATTGCCGGGTGACGCCAACGAATTCTTGTCGCACGCAACTAAAATAGCGAGAAAACAATTCTGGTCGGAAGGGCGGAGGTCATTGTCGAAAGTGATCTTGGATTTGATTGCAAGGTTACATGGATCACAGTTCTTGGAAACTCGAGAAGG
>JANNON010000235.1:0-1950 GCA_031399105.1 Blastocatellia bacterium
GACCTCTAATGGATTACCTTTTAGCGGTTGGTTGTAAACCAACTCTACTCGCTGAGTTTTGCCTGGTTTCAGACGTTCTGACCTTGAACCACGAGAAGTAGAGATTCGGCCCGCCCTCGGCGGAAACCTTGCCCATACTCGCGGCCCATTGCTCGCGCTCTCCGCAGGGTACGGCGTCGCGCAGTCTCTTGCCCTCTGCCCGCGCGGTTTGAGCACGAGACAGCGCTTCGCTGGGCGCGGCGCCGTGACCATTCGTGCGCTCCGCCGGTAACATTTGCTTAGCCTGGTCTTCAACCTTGCCTCCCATTTGCATCGCGGCTGTGTGAATACGGTACTTCGGCAGTCATAAAAAAATTGCTTAAGAACCGGCGATACTCTACGCCGAGTTTGATCGAGTGCGCTCCGCTCACGCGGCTTAAGGTATCAGAGACAACAAAGCTCGTGTCGCCGCGTCCTTGAGGCACCTGGCGTGGCCCTCCTAAATTGAAAGCACCGGCAACGTTAATCTGGGGCAATCCGACTGGTTGGGTGATCCCATTCATGATCTGAAAATTCGCGCGTCCAAAGCATCGTTGCGGAAGAACTCGATCAACTCGCCGTGGTCTCCGTTGGTGCCCGAACGCGTTTGCGACGTTGACGACGGAGCCCGAGTTGCGCCCGTACTCGGCGCTGAAGGGTAGAGTTATCTATCCTGAATTCCTGAATGCTGTTAATCGGCGGCAGCATGGTGATTATGTTATTGATCAGATCGTTGAAGTTGATGCCGTTGATTTGAAAATTAACGTTGTCTTCACGATTTCCTGCGGTGTTCATCCCTTGCATTCCCTGACCCCGCGATGGCGCAGAGAGGCTGCCATTTTGGCGTGGCGTGACCGAGCCTGCTGCCAGCAGACCGAGATCGATGAAGTGCCGGCCATTAAGAGGAATGTCCTGGACTGTTCGCCGATCGACCATATGACCGACAGATACAGTTGCCAGCTCAATGATGTTGGAGTTTGAGCGCACGACGACCTCCTCCGCAACGTCGCCGATCTTCAGTTGAAAGTCTTGCGTTATCGAGCGTCCCACCTCAAGACGAACGGTTTCGACGATCTGTGTTTGAAACCCAGGGGCGCGGGCATCAATACGATAGTCACCCACTGGTAGCGAGACAATTTGATATCTCCCGGAGTCGTCGGTAGCTGACTCTCGGCGGAGGCCAATTCCTGAGCTAATCACAGTAATCTCAACTCCAGCCACGGCGGCGCCATCGGGGTCAATAACTTTACCCTGAAGGGTGCCAGTGGATTGAGCGCGTACCGTGGTCAAACCCAAGGCAAGTCCTGCACAAACCATAAGACCTTCGAGGAATAAAGAAGAGATTTTCCTGTCATCTTTCCCGCTCTGATTAATAGCACGCGTCTTATTAGCGCTAAGCGAAACACGCACCTCCATTTACTCGGCTCGCGGATGGTACGCGGGAGATCTCAAAGCACAACGATATCGAGAGCGTTGGACAAGGTAACCTGTAAGTTCTAACAGGTGGGTGACAGTACTGTGAGATTAGTAACCGGTGTGCACCGGGCCGAATCTGGGGCCTGCTAGACAGAAAACGAGCCCCAGCGTGGGGCATCGAGAGCTACGGAGATGGCTTCGTAATTCCGTGTGGGAAATTGTTACCAGAATCCCAGCACGCCAAGTACACTTGGGCGTACGATAGGAGGGAATCTAAAAACTGGCTGCAACTTTAGAAAGCTTGGGATAAAGTGGCGCAAGGCACTCTAACTCGCGTATGGAAGTAAACATACTACCTTTGGTTTCTGGCGTGGGCCTGCCGACAGCTGCACCAGCCGTCGCACGCTCAGAGATTCCGCCGGGTTACGGTGTACAAGAACAGTGTTTGCCATTCACCGCTGCGACGGCGCTGGGATTCCTGATCAATTCACCAATTACTTTTGGGTTTTGTAAACT
>JANNON010000250.1:0-5303 GCA_031399105.1 Blastocatellia bacterium
GTAGCCCCAAACCCAACCTGATCCTTTCGTCGGAGTAAACCGACAACCAGCTTCAACTACCCATTTCTTAACCTGGCTTCGTACGGCATTAAACTCTTCAGGGATTTTGTTCCCGTTAATTGGAATATTCATGATACGGCCTCAACTAAATCTCCGACTGACCAAAAGCTACTCTCAACGCCAGCCATCATTGCCGGTGTCATTTTCAGTTTGCCATGAGTCCGAACGAAATTGTAATACGCGAAGTTTAATGCAACAGCCGCCTCAAAGTTTTCTATCTTCTTGCTGAATGCATAGGTGAGGCGCGTTAGGCGTCGCATGTGCAACCGCGTCGTGCCGTTCAATCGCTCAACGTGGTTAGTGGAAACGAGATCCATATCCGGGTTGCCCATGATTGCCATGCGTTCCATTGAGACTACATCCGGCGCACTGTAGCGGCGTTCCTGATGATGCTCGCCTTGGTCTGCGCCATAGCTTTTGATGACCATGCCGTAGTCAACGTCCGTGCCGAACGCCTGCTCTATCGCGTCAACGTAAGCGCGTAAACCGTCCGTTGAAACTTGCGGTCTATTAGTCAATCGTGACGCCACATCGCTAACAAAAGCATTCGCTACCATGCCCGTTCGCTTGCCCACGCGGAACGCGGGAACCAGCTTAGTTTCAGTGTCAATTGCACAGAACGTCCAAACGTCACCAAGTGATAGATCGTCGTTCGCTTCAACGTTCTTTTGCTTCTTGCCTATGAAGCCCCATATCTCATCAAACTGGAGATAGTTGCACTTCAAGCCGCGCATCTTGTCATCCAGAAGGCGCGCACAACCTTGCCCTATACGAACGCCTAGATTCATAATTGTATTACGGTTGACGCCAGTCATTCTCTCAATCGCTCGAATGCTGGAACCTTCGGCCAAAGCCGCTATCACCGTTATCTGTTTGTCTCTCGGAAGCACGTATGGCATCGGGTGTATCTCCTTCTGTCTGGGGATAAATGTATTACACTTACCACCTGCTTGTCAAAGGTTTTTGTGTTACAGTTATACCTTTAAAAGCGATGTCCAAAAAACGCCCCGAACAACAGGCCTCCCGCACATACGCCAGCGGCAAGGATAGATATAAGAATCAAGACAAGCACCGTTGGCGGAGGGTCGGAGCATGCGTGCTTCCGGTGACTCTCTCTATATCGGTTGCCTTTGTGTTTACGAGTCATGGACGTGTGTTTATTTGGGCGCTCGTCGCATCGGTCGTTATGTTTCTTGGATTCGCGTTGATTTTATTGGAGTGGTACATCTGGAAGGCCGATCCGGCGCGGCAGCAAGTTCGCACTGTCTTTTTCAGCCTTAGTGCCGCTGTCTGTTTCGTGGGATTGTTATGGCCACTTCGGCCCCCGAGTATTGTTAAGAACGATCCCGGCCGCACAGAAGCGCCCCGTAGTTCGCCGTCGCCAGCTAGTAGCGCAATATCCAGAACGAACCTTAGCGAGCGAGAGTTTTTAGATGTTGATCCAGAAAAGCTATTGGATTTTTTCGAGTCGTATAACGAGGCGCAAGCAGAAGATTTAGTAAAACCATATATTGGCAAGTGGATGGAAACCAGCGGTGTGGTTGTGTGGGTTAGGAATGAGAGAATTACTGAAGGTGCCACAACCGTAGAACAGGTTATCAATGGCGTGGTAGTAGGGTTTAAGAGCCGCACAGCTAAGAAGCGCTCGCCAGAAGGAGTAATACAGTCGCAATTCGATGAGCAGCGATGGATTGATCGGGCACGCGTCTTGAGACCGTTCAAAGATACCGTCAAAGTGCGTGGACAGATTAGGTACATCTTTTCCTATGGCTTCTATTTAAAGCATTGCGAAATAATCGAATGAGGCTTACCTACCACAAATACAGACTCTCTGGATTACGAAAAAAGCTGCGTGAAAAATTCCGCCGCCAAGAATCCTTGCCCAACAGCCGCGCAGCACCCAAGGACGCCGAAACCGATCCTCAGCAAACTGCCGGGTCTCCCACAGTTGAGACCATCTATCCCGACATAAACACCGTACCAAAGACCGCACGCAGCCAAGGCAATCGCACTCAGCAAGCAGAGAGCAAAGAGAAGCCCCGCGATCTGGGAAAGAGATTGACACCTTGGAAGTTCGCTATGGCTGTGATCGGGATGCTCATTGTCGGCTTGCAGACTTGGATTCTCTATAACCAACAGGTCACCATGCAAGACCAATCGGTGATTCTTAATAACAGTATTCAGGAAGCGATTAGGACACGAGAAATTGAGAATCGCGCATACGTTAACGCTATTGGTGGCAAGATCACGAAACCGGTAGGCGTTGGTATTCAAGGCGTTGTGGAGATCGACCTGAAGAATGCGGGTAGAGTTCCTGCGTATTATGTTGAAGAGAACGTTGACTGCCGCTTTCACGCAAGTATCCCTGTACGGTTGCCGCCTAATTGCACTCCATTGCGCAGCAGCGTTTCTTCCGTAATCGCACCTGGGACGACTGAGTTCATGGGTGTTGTCCTGCCGCCACTGGAGAGTTGGCAAAAGGCGTTGTGGGACAACGGGATCTTGCACGTCGCAATTAGTGGTTACATTTTCTATTGGGATGAGTTCATCATCAAGGACGGAAAACGAGGCGCACCGCGCAGAGACCCCTTCTGCGTAGCTGCTAGCGGGCCTTCTGGCGACTCGTTGCAGCCCTGCACTAAGAGCGACTGGAAGTACGCTGACCGATTGTTTGAGTACCGGCGCTAAGGTGAGCGCCACAAGCCAGACCGCAATCCAGATTGCGATACACGTTTCCTTATTTCCGCCGTTAGGGCTCAGCAAATGCCACAAACAGACAGCAAGAATAATCAGGGAAAAGATGGTGCCGCTCAACCCGATCCAAAGATAAAGCGGCGAGTTCGTTTTCGACGGTTTCTGTATGTCGGTTCTATCGTCTTGGTTGTTGTTGGCTGTATCGCGGGCATTGGATGCTTGGTTGTCGCGAGTCGCTTCTTTAACGAACCGGCTGATAGGGCCAAGTTTCTGACCGAAAGCATACTCAGCCTGCTGGTGCTGGTAGCGATCATTATTCAGACGCGGATCTATTTTATTCAACGCGATTTGATGCGGAAGCAATGGGAGGAAATGCGCAGCCAGTCTGGCAAGATGGGTGAAGCCCTCATGTTGGGCAATCGCGCTTCCGTTAGCGTTCACAGTATTGCGATAAACAAAGAAAAAAGAGCAGTCTTGCTTAAGATCGAAAACACTGGCAACACGCCCGCCGAAGAAATTAGCATTTTCTTGAAACTCTTTAGTTTTGCTCCTGCCCGGTTTCTTAAATACGGTGAGGTGCGTCAGAAAACGAAGGAATCCTCGGTCACCGAAGACTACGGGCGCACACAGCTTTTCAAGGGCAATTTGCCGATACTTCTCACCTTTTACCTTGCTGATTGGACGGACAAGCAATTTCGCCTGATTACCGATGGGGTTGATAGCCTCAGTATCTTGGGCTACGTCAGCTATCGGGACGGGTTTTCGAGTCAGCGCCAGAAACGAACGGAGGTCGTCTTTGACTATCATGCTGAACTCGACGCTTGGACGGCTGGCCCACCTGAGCACGGAGATGTTTTGGGATGGGAAGAGGAATACCAAGGAAGCGAGGAAAGTTGCTAGGCATATCCACGTCAGGCCGTCTGTAATTGAGATTAAGACACTACCGGGCGTACGCCTCGCTTGACACTGCACTTAGCTCGGGCGTATAAGCAAAAATGAAAACGTGGTGAGTTAAGGCGACTTGCGGCCACGTAAAACAACCGCTAAACAGCTCGGGGAGCCACCAGGCAAACCCGAAAAAACTTCAGCAGCATTATTGAAGTCCCGCCTTGTTTAGCGCGGGAATTTTTTTTGGTCAAGCTGGTCTTTCGTTTTGGTCTTTGTTCTTTATGCTTTGGTCTTTGACTTCTTGCTCGGGAAGTCAGTTGAATCGACACCGCGAGTCTTGAGCAGCAGTCTAAGAACAAAGACCAAAGAGACCAAAGAACAAAGACCAAAGACCAACTAACCAATGACAACTGACAACTCCACATGGAACCATTTCGCAATCTCCTGACCTCCGACTGCATTCACGTCTTCGATGGCGCGATGGGCACGATGCTCTACGCCAAGGGCGTCTACATCAATCGTTGCTACGACGAACTCAATCTCAGCAATCCAGATCTTGTTCGCGAAGTCCATGCCGAATATTTGCGCGCCGGTGCAGACATTCTCGAAACAAACACATTCGGGGCCACTTGCCACAAGCTGAATGAGTACGGCCTCGAAGGCAGTTTAGTAGAGATAAATATCGCCGCTGCTCGCCTCGCACGCGAAGCCGCTGGAGATCGGGCCTACGTCGCTGGCGCAATCGGCCCGCTCGGTTTGCGAATCGAACCCTATGGTCCTACCTCCTATGAAGAGGCAAAGGATCTTTTCAAACAGCAGGCCGGCGCGTTGCTGGAAGGCGGCGTGGATCTTTTCGTCTTGGAAACGTTCTCTGATCTGTCCGAGATTCGGCAGGCCATCCGTGCAGTGCGCGAGCTTTGCGATTTGCCTATCGTCGCGCAGATGACCATTCAAACAGACGGCAACACGCTCTTCGGCACCACACCCGAACTGTTTACGGAACGCCTCGATGAATGGGGAGCGGACGTGATCGGACTCAATTGCGGAGTTGGTCCGGCGATCATTCTCAACGCCCTCGAGCGAATGAGAGCAGTTACAAAGAAGAAACTCGCGGCCCAGCCTAACGCTGGATTGCCGCGCGATGTGCAGGGGCGACAGTTCTACATGTGCTCGCCCGAATACATGTCGAAGTTTGCCAAGCGGTTTATTCAGTCTGGAGCGAAGTTCATCGGCGGATGTTGCGGCACTACTTCGGCACACATCAAGTTGATCTCGGACGCAGTCCGCGCTGCCTCGCCGCGAGCGCAAAAGGTGGTGATGTCTTCCGGGCCTTTGCCGATGATTACCGATGTAACGCCCGCGGATGTAAAGATTGTGCCGCCCGCCGAACGCTCAGCCTGGGGCCGCAAGATCGCCAATGGAGAGTTTGTCACCTCGGTCGAAGTCTTGCCCCCGAAAGGTGTGGATGCTCAAAAGACGCTCGATTCAATTCGTCTGTTAAAGGACGCTGGCGTTGACGGCGTAAACATTCCAGATGGCGCGCGTGCGCAGTCACGAATGAGCGCGCTGGCGACTGCCGTGCTCGTGGAACAACAGATAGGGATTGAGTCGGTGCTTCATTACTGCTGTCGCGATCGAAACCTGTTGGGAATGATGTCCGA
>JANNON010000312.1:0-17109 GCA_031399105.1 Blastocatellia bacterium
GTTCGCGATAACGATCCGGTCTTGATCTGTCCGGCATTCGTGGCTACAGCAAGATCCGCAATAAAGGGATCCTCAGTTTCGCCAGAACGATGCGACACAACAGCAGTGCGGCGGTGCGTTTTGGCTAGCTCGATACATTCAAGCGTCTCAGTCAGAGTGCCAATCTGGTTTACCTTGATTAGGATTGAATTCGCGACACCCAACTCAATACCTTTCTGCAAGAACGCCGTGTTGGTTACGAAGAGGTCGTCGCCCACGAGTTGAACGCGGCTCCCGAGTTCGTCCGTAAGCAGCTTCCAACCCTTCCAATCATTTTCAGCCATGCCATCTTCAATGGAGATAATCGGGTATTGGTCAGCCCACGACTTCCAGAACGCGACCATCTGCTCACTCGTCAGTTTCCGCTTGTCACTCTTTTTGAATACGTAAGACTTGCCGTCAAAAAACTCGCTGGCCGCCGGATCGAGCGCGAGCAAACAATCGACACCAGCGGAATACCCAGCCTGCGTTATAGCCTCGAGAATCGTCTCGATTGCTTCGTCATTAGATCGCAAGTTCGGAGCAAAGCCCCCTTCATCACCGACGCTAGTCGCATATCCCTTCTTTTTCAAAACCGCTTTGAGCGTGTGGAAAACCTCGGCGCCGATGCGCAGCGATTCGCGAAAAGATTTCGCACCAACGGGAACAATCATGAACTCCTGGAAATCAACATTATTGTCGGCATGCGCGCCGCCGTTGATAATATTCATCATTGGCACCGGCAACGTGCGCGCGTTTGGTCCACCAAGATATTTATAGAGCGGAATTTCGAGATACGCAGCTGCGGCACGCGCCGTTGCCATTGAAACAGCAAGCAAAGCGTTGGCGCCGAGCCTTGCCTTGTTCGGCGTGCCATCGAGATCTATCAACACTTGATCGAGTTCGGCTTGGTCGAGGGCATCGAGACCCTCCACCGCAGGCGAGATCACGTCGTTCACGTTGCTAACGGCCTTCAACACGCCTTTGCCGCCGAATCGTTTTTTCTCCGTATCACGCAGTTCAACTGCCTCATGCTCGCCGGTGGATGCGCCCGACGGCACTGCCGCCCTGCCAACTTCGCCACCAATCAAAGTCACTTCAGCTTCAACTGTCGGGTTACCGCGTGAATCCAGAATCTCCCGCGCTCGAACATCGTCAATCCAACTCATCGTATTTGATCCTCTTCAGCAGATTTAGTGTTCAATGTGTACAGCTTTCTAACTCACGAAGATTCGAAAAAGCGAGTCGCGGCGACTAGGCCATTTCCAGCTCAGCCACGAGTCGACTAATTTCGTTTTTTGTTGCTATTCCCCGTTCTCAAGTCGAGGTTCACTTAGTGATTCACCAGGCGATTGTTCAACGAACCTACCTGGCTGCGTTGAGCGTGTCGATGGTGGATTCGCCAAATTCAGCTTCCTCCGGCTTGGGAAGCTCCAGGCGAACCCGAACCACGCGGCGCCGCTCGACGCGCTCAATGTGGAAAGCGAGGCCGTTGTAATTCACCACTTCGCTTTGCTTCAAGACTTGGCCTGCTTCCGTCATCAAAAACCCGCCGATGGTGGTATAGGTTTCAGATTCAGGCAGGTTGAGTTTTAGTCTGCGATTAAGATCTCTAACCGCGAGACCGCCCTCGAGAATCCATATCTCTTCGGAAACTCGAGTGATCTGTTCATTCACTTCTTTGTCATGCTCGTCCGAAATATCGCCCACAATCTCTTCCAACAGATCTTCCAGGGTGATGATTCCTTCCAGGCCGCCGTGTTCGTCAACTACAAATCCAAAGTGGCTTTTCGCTTTCTGCATTTGACGCAGCACGTCTTCCAATCGCGCCGTATCGACTACATAGAAAGGCGCCTGCATCACATCCTCCAGACGAAAATCCCGCGGCCTCAGGATGTAAGGCATGATGTCCTTGCTATGAATGAAACCTGCTACGTCATCGATCGTTTCGCGGTAGATGGGCAGTCTTGAATAACGATGCTGCTCGAACGCTTTGATAATTTGTTCAAGCTTATAAGTGTGGGAAATGGCAGCGACTTCAGTTCTTGGCACCATGGCCTCACGCACCAGGGTCTCAGAAAATTCAAAAACCTTGTGAATGAGACGCCGTTCCTCGGCCCGCAAATGCCCGCTTTCACGGGAACTGTCGACCAATTGTCGAATCTCAGCTTCGGTGTAACTCGCCGCGTGGTTTGCGGAAGCATTCAATCCGAAAAGTCTGACAACCTTTTCGCTCGCCCAATCAAGCGCCCGGATCGGCCAGCGAAACAGAAAATAGAACGCTTGCATCGGTAACGCCACCGCCAAGGCAATTCGCTCCGCCCGCTCCAGTCCTAATAATTTGGGCGCCTGTTCACCGAGGACGATGTGCAATGCGGTTATGATCGAGAAGGCCACGGCGAACGAGATGCCATGCCTCCACGCCTCAGACATACCCGCTAGCGGAACCTCGAGCAGTCGAGCAATGGCGGGCTCACCTATCCAGCCAAGAGCAAGAGAGGCGAGTGTAATTCCAAGTTGTGCGGCTGAAAGATACGCGTTGAGGTTATCAAGGAGGACGAGGACTCGATTAGCTGCGCGTTTGCCGGTGTCAGCGAGTAACTGGATGCGAGAACGCCGCAGACTAACGAGAGCAAACTCGGCGGCGACGAAAAAGCCATTTGCTGCTACTAGCACCAAAAAGCCATTTGCTGCTACTAGCACCAGGACCAGGAGGAGTTTTAGACTTACTTCCAGAGCCGAGATTTGGATAGCAAAATCAGGCGAAAACAGAACGGCGCGTATCAGGTCTGGATCGTCCATTATCTCGAGCGGTCAATAAACTCTTTGAAATCGGTTCGAGAGTATACCACGCGAGATCGAGTGAGCAGGGCGTACTCCTCTGCGCGACACACACCACCGAGGTCGCGACCTGGGTGTCGAAACCGTTTATCAACCGCTGTTTTGTTAGTAAGAAATAGATCTTGTGACCGGCCACTGCCGCCGCCGCTCTGACTCTGACAGGGCGACGATCGTGCTTGGTACAAGCACGGGCAAGGGCCTCTTCGACACGCGGCTCAACATTGCATTCGGGCTGCCGGCATACCGCCGCCAACTCTGAAACAACAAGGTAACGAGCGCGTTCGAGCATGCGTTGTTCGCGGAAGGAGAGTGGCTTCATATGGCTCAAGTAAGTCAAATGCTTGAGCACATCCGCCACTTCAAAGATGTCGCCGGTGCGCATCTTTTCTGAGAACTCCTTGAAGCGATCTTTCCAATCGTTAGCAGGCGAGGTGAAATCATCAGCGAGAGCCTTGAGGAGCATTTCGCATTCACCCGAAGAGATTGGGAGACGCAGGCCAACTTCCGAAGCATTCGAAACTGGAACCAGGACTAGAGAGTTATTCGCAGCAAGACGAAGAGTATAGAAAGGTAGTAGGGACGCTCCAATCTGTTTCTGTTCGACTTGCTCGATGGTCCCGATCCCGTGATTGGGGTAAACGACTTTCTGGCCGACTTTAAAGCCCACCACAGCACCTCCATCGATTCAAGAATCAGACTCGGCCGCACGCGCGGGTCTGGGGGAAACCCTTTGAGCGACGCAGTGAGCGCCGGGTTTCAGTGTTGGCAAGTGATTTGAGTCTAGCGCGCGCTGTTGTAGAGCGTCAAGCGTTTCACCTGAGGGGGTTTAGTGAAAAGTGGGGCAAAGCGAAAAGATTGGCTAAGGGCGACCGAGCGGAAGTTGAAGGTCCACGCGGTTCTGACAGGGGCTCAGCTCTAGACTGGTTTTCGCAGTTTCCGCTTCTCGGCGTAGCTGCAAACGCTTCTCGTTCAGACTGGGATCTTTGATATTGCGTGCATTCAGGGAATCATTTGGAGTACCAGCCCGAACACCAGCACGAACAATAGCCCAGTATTTTCCTGGTGCCAGGTTAGTCAGAGAAAAGGCCCCGTCACTCCCAGCGTCAATCGCGTAATAGCGAAGCGGGTTGTCAACGGCTTCACGTTCTGAGGGAACAAGAAACACGGCAGCTCCGGATGAAAGTGATTGTCCCTCCGGGATCTTGATAGTGCCGCGAACCGATGCCGCGCCCTCAGCAAGCGTGATCCTTAAGTTCGTTAATCTTTCTCCGCTCTTGACGACAATGCCTGTCCGCGACAAATCAGTTTGTTGACCGACAGTGGTCGTTGCCGGAGCCAGCGCAAGGCCCTTCACGAACCAGTACCTGGCGAAAAAGTTGGTGTTCACTTTGTAACGACCGGGAGTAATGTTTCTGAGCAGAAACTCCCCAGCCTTGCCGGGACTTGCCTGGTTTCCGCCGAAGGCCGTCGAAACCGTTCTTTCCTTGGGATCTGATTCCTGACTGCGTTGCACGGCCACGACGGTTTCATCGAAAGAGGGTCGGCGTTTCTTTTGACATTGAGGCGAGGTTGACGGTTCGAGAACAACGCGGCCGGCTATGTTTGCAAGTAGCTTAGGAGTGAGCACAATCCCTGAAACGTCCGCGCCCTTCACCGTCACTCGAAATGGATCGGACACAGCCATCTCCGTTAAAGAGACCGACCCTTGGACCTCCAACTCGTACTCCCCATCCGGAACGCCGTAAAAACTGAAGCCTTGTCCCCCGGAACTGGTGAACGCAAATCCAACGAACTCTGCCACACCGCCACGGATGCGACGCAGGTTCACGTTATGCGTGGGATATTGGAGTTGAGTAGTCGGACGAACAACGGTGCCACTGATAAATCGACCTGGTTCCCCACGATACCGAATGTCGACGGCGCTGGTCTCCGTGCCAGCTGTGACTTCTATTTCCGCAGCGGTATCGCGTGTTGCTGACGGTGCGTACGTCGGCGAATCGTTTTCGAAGGCGCCGGGAAAAAAACTGTAGTTGCCCCGCCCACCAGCTGATACCAGGTAATCACCTGCCGACAATCCATAGATTCGATAGACACCACGATCATCAGTTATACGTTCTCCGAATTGGGGCGCAGCGGCTTTTGCCGCAGTTCCAGATGCATCGCGAACCATCACTGTTCGCACATTCATTCCTACAATCGGTTCGCCCAGGGCGTTCGTGATTGTGCCAGTGATCACTCCACCCCTGACTAAAGTGAACGTGATCGAATCGCCAACCCGGTAGTAAATAGGAGGTGAATTCAGTTCTCGTAGGGGTTGCACATAGGATGGCGCCGAGACCGTCACGAGGTATAGCCCGCGATCAAGCCCATCAAGGCGGAATGCTCCCTCACGATCAGTAACAGCACGACGAATAAGAAAAGCTGGGCTCGAATTTACGCTTCGTAAAAGCACAAAAGCATTTGGGATGGGCGCGCCTGTATCGCTTATGACTTGACCTGAAATCGCACCGGTGCTGGTTGAGTCCGCTGTATTCTCCTCACCCTGTGTTTGAGCAACCACTACTGATCCCAGCGCAAACATCAGTAAGCCGCAGATCGCGAGTAGCGAGTATTCAGAGTGAATAACCATGATTAGGGTCGCGGCTCTTCCGTTGATTTCACATCAATGAGAACGGTGATGTCGTTTTCTCCGTCAACGACATTAATTTGCTGTTGTACTCTGCGCGGTCGCTCCTTTGATCCCGGCACCACCATACTCACGATTAACTCGTGCGTACCTGCCGGCAAACTCTCAATGAGGAACTTTCCGCGCGCGTCTACGTCGATGGGCCGGACCATGATGGGTAACTCGCCAGGTTTGTGATTGAGTTGGATATGAAACCTCGCTTCCGGAGGCAAGGATCCATTTTCAGTTTTGATAACACCGCGGACCGTTGCACCACCGTAGACAACAACAACTCTCACACCACTGATCTGCTCACCAGCCTTAGTTTGAATCCCCGGTGCTTGCGATACTCCTTCGCGCTCAATCCGTGAGATGACCAATCCTTTGGCCAAAGGGTGGTTGTAGGGAAACCCGAAACCGACTTTGCCCGGTTGCAAGCCTGCAAGTCTAAAACTGCCATCGGCGCCGATCACAGCAGTCCGCGTAACTGGCGCACTCATTTCATCGCCCGTCACCCAGGCGTTTAGGCTCAGTTGCGAAAGACGCGCGAGCAAGTCTTTGTTGGTGGTTCCCTCGAGGGTAACTGTGCCGGTGATAGATGCGCCCTGATTTGTCTTGATCAGCAAATCGGTAACGTCGCGGTCGATCAATTCAAAAGTAATAGCATCTGCAAACAGTTCATCTTCCACCATCGGAAGCATGTAGGTCGCGTACTTACCAGGCATGAGGTTCTCTAGACGAAATTCCCCACGAGAATTTGAAACGGCGCTAGTTCCGGCGAAACCACTATTGCGCGCGTTTCCCTCCATGACTGCCCGCAGGCCGAATCGTACGTTCGGGACAGGCTGACCATTTTCACCGCTGACGGCCCGACCTATTGCATTGAAAGTTTGAATTGCTGGTCCCAGGACGATGTCGATGTTCGTCGACTCTGTCCCTTCACCAACCACCAGGATCATAGCCTTTGTTGGATCTGACGCATCCGCATGAAACGTCTGCTGATACATTCTTCTGCCGACGGTGACAGAATCAAAAAAACTGCGATCGTTCTTGCCTACAGCGACCCGATAGCGGCCTTCTCTTATTCCAAAGATCCGATAGATGCCGCGATCGTCCGTGGCTGCGCCTTGCGTACTCGCCATGGTTCCCTGCTGCGGCGGGGGATCCGGTGAGACCAGGTAAACTCGCTCCTCGATTACCGCTCTCCCCTCTGCGTCGGTAACTCGCCCGGTTACAACTCCGCCGCGAACCAATGCGAAATTGAAATCTTCAACTGCCTCGCCTTCAGTTATGATCACCACTTTCTGGTTTCCGCTGAGTACATAAGCAGGGGCGATCGGCGCAACCTGATAACTTCCGGGCGGGATCTCTCCGATACGATAGTTGCCTTCCGCGTCAGTCGTACCTTTGTATGAAGGTGTGGGTTGCGGGCTAAAGCCGCTGGCGCGGATCGCGATCACTATTCCTGCAGCACTCTTTCCTCTAATCGTCACGTGTCCTGAAACACTGCCGTTTCTCGTACTCTTAGTTTGCGAGAATACGGTCATGCCGGGCGCCAGCAGGATCAATAACAGCAGCAGTCTTACGGGTTTTATACTGTAGGTGCGCATTGGCAACCTCTTGAACTTCTGGGAAGGTGTAGAGAACACTGGGTGATAGTTGGGCCGATGATACTGTTTTGTTGGCACCATGTCTCGCACATTTTCGCTCGGGCTTGTCATTTTTTGCTTGTCTCTGGACCATCTCATTTGACGCAGACGCTTTGAGACAAGCTGTCACCTCCGACTCACAACTGGTATCGCCCGGGCCAACGACCCACCGGCTTCCAAATTTGTTGTATTGACTCAACACCGTTACAACCACGAACACCCAACCGTGGACGTACTGTCGTTTGGTAATTAGTTGTAAGCTAATCTTGCCCCTGCTAGGATCGCATCCGGATCGCCTGTAGAGTTAAATCCCAATGACTGGTTCGCTGTTCTAGTTAAGGCACGCGCCTCTCGCGAACTCGTTTCAATTTATTTTTATGGCACATCTCAGAATTACCGACGCCAGTGGGCGGCAATGGCAGTTCAACTTGCTTCTCGAAGGCACCTGCACCATCGGTCGAGCGCCAGACAATACGGTTGTGATCGACGACCCGCGCGCATCGCGATATCACGCACATATTAAGGCCGGCGAGGATGGGAATTTTACGATCATCGATGGGGCCGTTGTGAATGGACAGCTTCGTCGCAGCGCCAATAAGGTCTTTATCAACGGCGAACCACACTACGAGTACCTCTTGAAGAACAGCGATCGCGTGACGATTGGTGCGAGCACTCTCCGATTTGAACAAGCAGCCGAGGAACGCACGACCGAAGTTCGCTATGACGATAAACCGTTGGGCCATACTCAACTCTTGATCTCCGCCAACGACGTCATGAATTCGGTGTTGCAATCGAAGCCTGACGAAGTGGTGGCGTCGCCGTCGCGCGACAAGGTCCTCGAAACTTTGCAGCGGAAGGCAAACATCCTGACCGCGCTTTATGAAATGAGTAAGACGCTCGGATCCGTTTTCGATCTTGAAACGATCTTCGCCAAGGCCACCGACATTATCTTTCGCTCAACGCCCGCCGACCGCGTAGTGGCCTTGCTTGATGAAGGTTCCGGCACCGGAGATCTGGAAGACGTCATCCTAAGCCCGATCGCCACCCGGGCTCGCGATCAAAAGCTCAACGACCACGCACGCAAGCTCACGATTGGCAGAACAATAACCAGAAAGGTGATGAAAGACCGAGTCGCTCTGCTTTCGCAGGATGCTGCTTCGGACGAGCAGTTTTCGGGCGTTGATTCAATCGTGTCGCAAGGTGTGCGTTCGACGATTTGCGCGCCGTTAATTGGTGAATCACGAGTTCACGGAGCGATCTATGCGGATCGACTCGATCCCTTCGCTGCGTTCAAGCCGGACGATCTCGAACTAATTAGCGCAGTAGCCGCGCAGACAGCAATTGCCGTTGAAAACGCTCGAGCCCACGCAAGGCTGGCGCGCGAGGAAGTTGCTCGAGCAAATTACAGTCGCTTTTTGCCTGAGTATGTGGTCAAGCAGATGCTCGAGAATCCGGATTCATTCAAGCTGGGCGGAGTTAACCAGATCATCACCGTGCTGTTCGCTGACATCCGTGGATTCACCCGAATCTCTGAACACGCACCGCCAGAAAAAATCGTCGGTCTTTTGAACAAATACTTCTCTGCGATGACTGACATTATCTTCGCGCACGGCGGCACCCTCGATAAGTATCTCGGTGATGGCTTAATGGCATTGTTTGGAGCGCCCACTGCTACTCCTGAGGATGCAGGCAACGCGCTAAATGCGGCGGTCGCGATGCAGCGCCGGATTATGGGAATCAATCAGGAACTTCTGGCGGAAGGTTTTCCCGAAATCGGAGTAGGCATCGGGTTGCATACGGGAGAGGCGATCATCGGATACATCGGCTCTGAAAGACGTTCCGAATATACGGCGATTGGCGATACTGTGAACACAGCGTCCAGATTGGAGTCGAATGCTCGCGGGGGTGAAATACTGGTCAGCGAGGGAACCGCAAAATCGGCGCACAGCAGGTACAAGCTCAAACCGCGCGAACCAATCACCGTTAAGAACCGTGAACAGCCTGTTGTTCTGTGGGAGGTCGATTGGCAGCGCGCCAGCGGCGCAATGTAAGCAGTGACTTCGGTTTCGGAATTGTTAGCGAGGAGGCAGCAACGATGGTGAACCTTCGGACACAGAGTTTGTCCGCATAAGTTCACCATCTATTTCGTTATGTCGTTCATGAGTAAGACAAGCGCTTTTCTGGGCATCCGCGCCTTGCGTGATTTGGTGTCCGACTCCATGGCTATCGACATGGGCTCCGCGGGAACAATCATCGCGGTGCGCGGGCGAGGTGTGGTGATCGACGAGCCTTCGGTAGTTGCTGTGAACAGGATGACGGGGGAAGTTATCGCTGTCGGTGAAGAAGCTCGCAAAATGCAGGGGCGTGAAGCTCGTGATATCGCCGTTATCGCACCTTTGGTTGACGGCGTGGTCGCCGATTTCGAGCGCACCCGCGTCATGCTGGATCATTTCGTGAGAGAGGCGCGCAGCGGAATCTCCCATTTCAGTCGCCGCGCGGTCATGAGTGTTTTGTCAGGAGTCACCCAGGTCGAACAACGCGCTCTGTTAAGTGCCGCTGAGGAAGCACACATCGGTCGCGTTTATATGGTTGAAGAGGGCTTGGCCGCGGCGATCGGGGCGGGTGTTCCCATCGACGATCTGCATGCCTCGGCCGTTGTCGATATCGGCGGAGGAACAACTAACGTTGCCGCCATCGTGAATGGCTCGATCATCGCCGCCCGCGCAGAACGTGTTGGTAGTTCCGACATTGACGCCGCGATCATGGATCGCTTACGTCGCCATCGCGGACTGACCATCGGAGCACAAACTGCGGAACGTCTGAAACTGGAACTGAGTTCCGCGACTGAACCCGAGAATCCTCAAAAAGCGATCAACGTCCGCGGGCGTGACGTACAAACGGGCAGCCCCGACGCAGGTGATGTAACTGCTGCTGAGGTTTACTCGGTCACGTTGCCGATCATCAGGCGCATCGCAGATGAAGTGCGCGAAACTCTGTCCGAACTAGCGCCTGAAGTTGCCGGCGATATTTACGAACGAGGTGTGATTCTCACTGGTGGCGGAGCTTTACTGGAGGGATTGGATCGTTACCTTCAGAAAGAGCTCAATCTCACGGTTCGAGTTGCAGATGATCCGCGCCTTGCAATTGTTCGCGGCCTGTCACAAATGGTCGATGAACCACTGCTATTGCGGCGCGTTGCTCGCACCGAAGCGCTGCCGCTCATCGACGCTAAAAATGGAGCGTTTGAGACCTAGACCATAACTAAGCCGGAATTGATCTTATGAAGTTACGCGACCTCTATCGGAAACAGATCACGGTCGCTCGCGTCTACGGAATTCCGGTTCGCATCGATTATCGCTGGTTCCTCGTAGTGGGACTGAGCGTATGGCTGATTGCCAGTAATCTCCAAACTCACACTATTCAACTGACCAATGTCACCCTCCGTCCTATGGCGGGATTGGGAGCATGGGTGCTGGGCCTGCTGACAACAGCGGGGCTTTTTCTTTCTGTCTTCGGCCATGAACTTTCTCACGCGCTGATGGCAAGGGCGGAAGGGATCGAAACAGAAGAGATCGTGCTGCATCCGTTTGGCGGTTTGGCCCGCCTGCGAAATGAACCGCAAAACCCACAAGCAGAGTTGCGCATCGCGATGGCTGGACCAGCAGCGAGTTTTGTTTTCGCAGTACTTGCGTTCGCAGGCGCGAAGATCGCTGCGCTTGGAAACTACAACGCCACGGTAATTGTCTTTTTCATGATCGCCTGGGGGAACCTCTTACTCGCGGTCTTTAATCTTTTTCCAGGTTACCCACTTGATGGTGGTCGTGTTTTGCGAGCCATTATCTGGCGGCGAACAGGAAGTATCACTGATGCCACTCGCCTGGCCGGGATTTGCGGGATTCTCATCGGAGCAATGCTCATTCTGTTTGGCACATACATTATGATCGCACCTAACTGGCGCGCCTCTCAACCGTATTTTATGGGTGTGTGGTCAATACTCGTGGGCCTGTTCCTGCTTGATACTGCTGCGCGAGTAGTGCGAGGGGCGCACGCCGCCCGTGTGTTGACCGTGGGCGACACAATGTCGATACCTGTGTCGATTGAACCTGATTGGACTGTCAGCAAACTGATCGACGAAATTCTGCCACTCCATCGCCAGACCAGTTTTCCGGTGGCCCTTAACAATCGACTTCACGGCATAATCTCTCTTGAAGATTTAAAAGAACTGCCGAGAGAAAGCTGGCGACTTACCAGCGCTCGGGATGTGATGCGACCCATCGGTCCACGTTTTTTTGTCGCGCCTTCGGTGACGCTCGAGTCAGCAAAAGAATTGATGAAACGAAACGGAATCGGCTCGCTGGCCGTGGTAAACGATAACGGAGAGTTGATCGGATTTTTGCAAAGCGGAAAAATTAAGCGGCGTTAAACTTCTCCTCTCGCCCTCCTTCGCGCAACTGATCATTGCCACAACTTACCTTTTTCGGGATAATCCGAATGAAGCTTTCATCCAGACACAAAGTTTTGGTCGGTGCTACTCACGGCGTAAAGACGATGTTTGGCTACGGGTTAAGGAAAACTAAATTGCCGCCTCCAAGTTGGAAATCCGGAATCGCAAGACTTAAGTCAAGAGATGCTGCTACTACTGCCATACACGGAGTATCTGGGAAGACTTGGTGAGCCACGTAATATCGTGGACATCATCCTGGTTTTCTTGCTCGTGTATGCAGTTTTGAAACTCGTTCGTGGAACCCGCGCCGCACCAATGGCCGCCGCAATCGGCGCCCTCGCCCTCCTGAACTGGATTGCCGTTAGGCAAGACCTTGCCACTCTCGAATTCGTTCTGGGCAACAGTCTCGTTTACATCGGCGTCGCTATCATCGTTCTCTTCCAAGCCGAAATACGACAAGCGTTAACGACAGTTGGCAACCGCGTTCGGATGCCGTTTAGCCGTCAGTATCGAGGGCAATTTGGTGAAGGGGCATACGACGAAATCGTGCTGGCCGCCACCACGCTTGCCTCGACTAAGACAGGCGCGCTAATCGTCATTGAACGAAATATTGGCTTGAAGAATGTTTCAGAAGGCGGCGTGAAGATGGACGCTGAGCTTAGTTACGATCTGCTCGTCAGCGTCTTCAATCCCGCCACGCCACTTCACGATGGGGCAGTGGTGGTGCGTCGTCACAGAATTGCCGCGGCGTCTTGCTTTCTACCGCTTACCCTCAATCCGTTACTGTCGAGAGAACTGGGGACGCGTCATCGTGCGGCTATTGGTGTTACCGAAGATACCGATGCAGTCTGCGTTGTGGTTTCGGAAGAGACCGGACTGATTTCGTTTGTGCAACGGGGCCAGATCAAACGCGGGCTCGATGCGCCAAGACTACGTGCGGCAATTTTTCAAGCGCTTGATTCCAAGCATAAACCAAACAGAGATCGACAGAAGGTCAAGGAAGCCGAAACCGAGGCAGAAGAAGTAGTTTCAATCTGAGGCCCTCCACGTTCAGAACGAGTATGCCCTTTCAAGATATAGATGAACCTGCAACCGTCGAGGATCCCGCCCCTCCTAGTATGGTTGAACGTTGGCTGCACAAGATCTTTGTCGAAGATCTCGGCCTCAAGCTGCTCGCGTTGGGCATTTCTCTGTTTCTCTGGGTGGCAGTCTCGAGTGAAAACAACCCGATTACCATGCGAGCTGAGGTGCAACTGAACTTCCTCAGCCCAACAAATCTAGCCGTCGGCAACGATCCCCCCAAGACAGTTGAAGTGTGGCTCACGGGACGGAAAAGCAAGCTGGACAATCTTAGGTTGCCGGACCTGGTGGCAACAGTCGACCTGCGCGACCACCGCGCCGGTGAACGCGTTATCAGATTGTCGCCGCAAAGCGTCGGGATCGCGCTACCTGATGGAGTAAAGGTTCAGTCTTTCCAGCCCGGGACTGTGGCTGTACACCTGGAACGTACAATGGAAGCCCAACTCCCGGTTGAAGTACGGATTACCGGGCAGGCGGCTCAGGGTTATGAGGTTTATTCAACTCAACCAACACCCGCCATCGTCAGAGTTCGCGGCCCGGCCAGTCATGTGAACGGCTTGAAAAAGGTGCCAACCGAGGGAATTTCTGTTGACGGCCGGACAGAGAGCTTTACTGTGTCGCAGGTTTCGATCGATGTCGGTAATCAAAAGGTTATAGCTCTTGACCCAACGGTGGACGTATCGGTGCAAATAGGAGAGCGGCGGAGCGCGCGAGCCGGCGATACCTTTGCTGGTCGCGCCCAGAACACATCACCGGCAGGGCACCTTCAAGCCAGTCTCCATCCGGCTTCATTGCACTGAGAGGTTCTTTCTCAATTCCATGAAAAAGTTATTTGGCACTGACGGTATGCGGGGTGAAGCTGGTGTGTTTCCGCTCGATGCTGAAACCATACGCGTGGTCGGCTCATCCCTTGCAATACACTTGAATGAGAAGGTCGGAAGAGCGCCTATCATTTTGCTCGGAAGGGACACGCGCGAATCAGGCGAGTGGCTCGAAAGCGCGCTGGTGGCAGGTGCGCGGTCGGCAGGTGCTGAATGCCTCAGCGCCGGTGTGATCACGACTCCCGGTGTTGCTTATCTGGCGCGCACACTCCCTGCCGATGCGGGGATCGTGATCAGCGCCTCACACAATCCCTATCTAGATAATGGAATCAAAATATTCTCTCCGTCAGGGCAAAAGTTAGATGCGCTAACCGAACGACTAATTGAAAACGACATTTATGCGGAGCGAGAAACTAAGGGAGCAGATCCGCGTAACCGTAATTACGACATGGTCCAGGATCCCACCAGCGACTCGCTGCAGAACCGCTACCTGGACTTTCTGGCTAATGAAATCGGCCAGGGACTGTCTCTGAGTGGACTCAAAGTAGTCCTGGATTGCGCGAATGGCGCCGCATCGGCCCTCGCACCGCGATTGTTTGAACGCCTTGGCGCGTTCGTAATTCCCATCAACAACAATCCAGATGGACGAAACATCAATCAGGACTGCGGCTCGCTGCACATTCAACCCCTCACGAAAACCGTCGCGGCCGAGCAAGCTGATCTTGGCGTAGCTTTCGATGGCGACGCGGATCGGTCTCTCTTTGTGGACCACAAGGGCAACTATGTTGATGGGGACGCAACGTTATGGGTCTTGGCGAACTATCTCCAGACCCGCGGCAAATTGGCGCGATCGACGGTCATAGCAACGGTGATGAGCAACCTTGGCTTGGAGGTGGCATTACGTCAGCGCGAGATCGATCTCGTTCGCACCGATGTTGGTGACAAGAATGTTCTGGATAGATTAATGAGCTCCGGCGCTAGTCTGGGCGGTGAGCAATCGGGCCACATCATAATTCCCAGCGTGAGTCTGGCAGGCGATGGGATGATTACGAGCCTGTTTCTTATGCGGGCAATGGCAGAAGAAGGAAAGACCCTTCACGAATTGACCCAGGGCTTGGAACACTACCCGCAAGTCCTGGTGAACGTGCGTGTTAAAGAGAAGATCGCGTTTTCTGAAGTCCCGGCGATTCGCCAACTTGTCGATGAGATTGAGAACCAGTTGGGCTCCAAGGGCCGACTCCTATTGCGTTATTCAGGAACTGAACCGCTCGCGCGAATCATGCTTGAAGGTCAAAGCCAACCGGAGATTGAATCTTATGCGAATAAGATTGCGGGCGTGATCCGAAGCGAACTCACCTGAGAATTTGTGGAGTGCAGTTCCTACACGCAAGGCCGGAAAAATTTACACGCCAAGGAGATTTTTCTTGTCCGCGCGCGCGGTCTTTTCGTAGGAAAGTCTGAGTTTTCCCGCTGTGATAACTGTTTCCGAGGGGCTACTTGCACGGCACACGCGTTGCGATGTATATTGTGGGGCAAGAGAGACGGTTGGTGAATCCTCCGTCTCAAGTGGTTGCTGGGGTGAGGACAGTGACCACGAATATGAATGGGCGCGACGTACTCCCACGTTTGTCGCGCCCATTCGCTTTTTCTTACCGACCTTCCAGCTATCGCGAACCCAGAACAGTCTGCGTGTTAAAATTTCGACCTCCTGCATTGGCCTTGACCAACTAAGTTCAAAAGTTAAGAGTCGATGAGTCACTTTGATCGCTGCTGGAGGTCTGTCAAACAGTGCAAAGGCTTCGTGTCAGAACCAAAGCCCCAATCAATGAATACGAGATCAAGATTGGTTTTGACGTTCTCAGCGATCTTGGAAACGACGTGCGCCTTTGGTTAGGTTCTCACGCACGAAAAGTAGCCGTGCTCTCAAATCAGCTGGTCTTTGAAATTTATGGTCAGCAGGCGGTTCGCAGTCTGAAAAGGGCTGGCTTCGAAGTTTCAACACTCCTCTTAGCAGATGGGGAACGAGCCAAGTCTCTGAACTCAATCCGGAACGCGCTCAATTTCCTAATCACCGAGAACTTCGAGAGGTCGGATGGCATCGTCGCTCTGGGTGGCGGCGTAGTTGGAGATGTCGCGGGTTTTGTCGCTGCGATCTATTTGCGAGGTGTTCCTTTCATCCAGGCGCCAACAACTTTGCTGTCGCAGATCGACTCTTCCGTTGGTGGCAAAACGGGCATCAATCTTGCGGCTGGAAAAAATCTCGTGGGGGCTTTCCATCAACCAGCAGGAGTTCTTACCGATGTGAATACTCTCCAAACTCTGCCGCGACGCGAATTAACAGCTGGACTTTGTGAATGCGTCAAGCAAGGTGCTGTTGCCGGAAAGCCACTCTTTAACCAAACGTTGCGAGTGCTCGATAACTTGCGTTCGAGCAACATTGAACTCATGTCAGCACAACTGGAAAAACTGATTGCTGCTCACTGTGCGTTCAAGGCTGCCATCGTAAAAGGCGATGAGCGGGAGGATAGAAACCGAAACGATCATCGCTCTCGTCGCATTTTGAACTTCGGCCACACCGCCGGCCACGCGCTGGAAGTTGTGACCAGGTATAAACGATTTCGGCATGGCGAGGCCGTCGGCCTGGGAATGTTGGTCGCCGGGGAACTTTCAAAAACTTTGGGAATGCTTAGCTCAACCGAGTTAGAATTGTTACGGGGCGCTGTGGACCAATGCGGACGGCTGCCCCGTGCAGATGATCTGGACGAGAACACAATTCTCGATTCGATCGCGCATGATAAGAAACGCGTCGCTGGCGCGGTGCAATGGGTTTTGTTGGAAGGAATCGGACAACCGCGAATAGTGAGCGGGAATGAGATTGCGCGGCGCGATTTGAAAGTGGCACTCCGTCGGACTCTGAAGACGGAATCAAGATGAGGACTTCATATGAGTGACATTTCCAGGAATGGTGAGCGCGGCGGCGCACAACTGAAATTCGTCCTGGTTATGGTAGTGCTGGGCTGCATAGCCTTTATCGGCTACAGATTTATCCCAGTTGCGTACCAGGCTTACCAATTCAAAGACTTGATGCAACACAATGTGGATGTGGCCGCCACTCAAGGTTACCAACCAGCATGGGTGCGAGATCAACTGACCAAGAGCTTGCCAGAGTATGGCCTTCCATCGGACACCGTGATTATGCCGGCACAAAGGGACAATCGGGTTGAAGTGCGAGTGCAGTATGCCGCTCCCATCGAGTTCCCTGGCTACACCTACCAGTACGAATTCGACCACACAGCAAAGAGCACACCTTTTTTGACGTTTAAGTAGACTCTAAAACAAGTGCTGAGTACTGAGTGCTGAGTACCAAGTGTTGAGTGTTGAGTACCAAACCAGGTTCCTCGCCTTGAAACTCAGTACTCAAAACTCGGTACTGCCAAGCAAAGAGGGCGCGGAACATTCGAATGTTCCGCGCCCTTTTTTTTTATTGCCTAAGATCTCTGAACGCTAGCGCTGCGCGCCGTCAAGGAAGGCTTTGAGCTTTCGCGAGCGAGACGGGTGTCGCAGTTTACGCAGCGCCTTGGCTTCAATCTG
>JANNON010000276.1:0-11775 GCA_031399105.1 Blastocatellia bacterium
CCTTCCTGACAGTGAGACTCTCTGACTTGATAGTTGATTTGGACTGAGTGGTTATGAAAGTTGAAGAGCGAACTGAATCTACCTTTTTGACTGTAAGACTTTCTAACTTGAGTTCCCTGCAACCACATTCGTCGTCCGAAAAAGCGGAAGCACACGATCAAAAACTTGCGCACCTTGATCTGACAATCCATTCCGCGCAACTTTCCTTCTACGCTAATCCGAATTCCACAACTCCATTTATTCGGTAATTCCGACGAGTAGGCCTGAGCGCGTGACGAACTGGCCTCGCAGCCTCGTCACCCTCAGGGCATGGTCGTTGCACCTTCCTCCTTCTCAGCAACGTCGACGTTGCTGATCAGCTATCCAGGTTTTCGGAAAGAACAAATGCTCAATCGACCCGCACGAAGCATTCGCGAAAGCTGATCGAACCGATTCACGCTTTAAGCAAGAAGGAGAAAAAAATGAAGCTCAAAAAAGTTTCGAGCATTCTGATCATGTGTCTCTGCCTCGCCGGCATTGCGTATGGCCAGGAAACAACCGGCATCATCGAAGGCACGGTGGTTGATGCTCAGGGAGGCAGAATCGCCGGCGCTACGGTGTTGGTCGAAGGCAACGCCTTCAGTCGCACCGTCAATACCGACAGCGATGGTTATTATCGAATTCTGCAAGTCCCGGCGGGCACCTATTCCATAACAACCAGCGCGGCCAATTTTGGAACCGAGAGAAGTGAGAACGTGCAGGTAACTCTCGGTACGGCCACCACCGCCGACATAAAACTTCAGGCCGGATCAGTATCGGCAAACGTCGTCGTGACCACCGCTGACACAGCGGCCATCGACACTTCATCAAACAAAATTCAAACCAACATTACGACCGATATTATTAATTCGACTCCCAGGGGGACCAGGATTGATAGCGTGTTGCAAGTATCAGGCGGCACCCGCAAGGAACCACTGAGCCGTGGTTATCAGGTTGACGGCTCGAGCGGCGCCGAGAACACGTTCGTGATCGACGGTTCCGAAGTAACAAACTTCCGCACCGGCCAATTGCGCGAGACCAACAACATACCCTTCCAGTTTGTTCAGGAAGTGCAGGTCAAGTCCAGCGGTTTTGACGCGGAGTTTGGCGGCGCGACCGGCGGCGTGATCAACGTCGTCACCAAGAGCGGTGGCAACGAGTTTCACGGTGAGTTTGGAATGCAGTTTGAGACCAGCAAGCTCAGCGCACGCCAAACACTGACCGGAAAAATTGCTAACAGCGATCCGCAGTATCAGGCGAATCCGCTTATCCAGGGGACCAGCGCGGCAGTTTTGAGTTACATCAATCCGCCCGGTGATACGTTCCTCAACACTTATCCCAGCGCCACCATCAGTGGACCAATTGTGAAAAACAGATTGTGGTTTCTGGTAAGCGCGGCGCCGCAGTTTTACCGCGCTGAGCGCGATTTCCTTTTCCCCAACGGCCAGACGGTCCATTACAAGAGAGAGTTGCGTAACGACTATGAGTTCGCACGCCTCGACTCATCGATCACAGACAACTTGCGCTTGTCCGGCACGTTCACTTACAGCCCACAGCGCGAGCATGGTCAGATGCCCTCTTACACTACGTCAGCTCCACCATCGAACGATTTCAGCCAGTTAGGTGGACGCGTCGCGGCAAACAACGTGACGGGCAGTGGTGTTTGGACGCCGACAACAAAGCTTGTGATCAGCGCCCGCTTCGGTCGCAACTATCTGAATGAAAAGGACAGCTCGTACGGAGTTCCCGCAGGTCCACGTATCCGTTGTCTTAACGGCGGCAGCCCAGCAGGCGTCCCGGCAACCAATCCCTGTGCTTCAGGCTTTAACAGCACTTCGGATATAACCACGACAGTGAAAGACATCTCGATCCGCAAAACGTTTGACGCGGATGCGAGTTACCTTGTTGACAGTCTCGCGGGTCGCCACAATTTCAAATTCGGCTACCAGTTGAACAAACTGTCGAACGACGTAGACCAGGGTTACTTTGGAATCGGGGAAGTCCGGTTGTTCTGGGGACAATCAGATCGCGGTATCGGACCAGGCGTCTGCCCGACCGGACCGTGCCTCTCTTATGGTTACGGCTACCTTCAGGACTTTGGTACGGTCGGCCTCGCCGGCAGCACCAACAGTGCGTTTTATATTCAGGACAGTTGGCAGCCGACCACTCGCTTAACTCTGAATCTCGGACTCCGTTTGGAGAACGAGGATGTTCCTTCCTTCAGCGAGAATGGCCAGGCGATCAAGTTCGGTTGGGGCTCCAAGTTGGCGCCGCGCCTGGGTTTTGCGTATGACGTTTTTGGCGATGGCAGAATGAAGATCTTTGCGAGCTACGGTCAGTTCTATGATCGTTTCAAATATCAACTGCCGCGCGGATCATTCGGGGGCGACAAGCTGCTGCGTTACTTCTTCCCGCTCGACAGTCCAAATTGGACGACCTACACGCGTGCCTACACTCTGTCACGCACTTTGGTTGGCCCCTTGGATTTCCGCGTACCTTCCAATGACCCATCCGACAATCGCGTAGATCCGGATCTCAAGCCGGCGCGCCAAACTGAATTCACGGTTGGTTCAGAGTACGGACTTACCAACGACCTCGTTCTGAGTGGTCGTTACACTCGCAAGAACCTCGACCGCACGATTGAAGACGTCGGGTTCATCGATGCCCAGGGCAATGAGAACTTCTTCATCGCCAATCCGGGCCTCGGACTTGTCTCGCAGCCATTCGCTCCGGGACTGCCGGCTTCGCCACTCGCAAAACGGTTGTACAACGCGATGGAACTGCGTCTCGACAAGCGGTTCACAAACAACTATTTCTTCAACGTCAGTTATACGTTCAGTCGTTTGACTGGCAACTATTCTGGTTTATCCAGCTCGGATGAGCCGGATGCACTTGGTATCGGTCGGTCGAGCCCGAACGTCAATCGCTTTTTCGATCTGCCGTTCCTCGGCTTCAACACCAATGGCCAGCCTGACAACGGCTTGTTGGCAACTGATCGCCCGCATGCGCTGAAAGTTTTCGGTTCGTACACGATGGACTGGAAGAACTTCTTCGGCAAAGTCCTGGACAGTTCAGGTACCAACAGTACTGAGTTTGGCGCTTCATTCATCGGCATGAGTGGTACGCCGGTCTCGTCTCGCGTGCAGCTCTATGGCGCGTACACCTTCCTGGCGACTCGTGGAGACCTCGGTCGCACGCCGGTGTTCACGCAAACCGACTTGCAGATGACGCACACGATTAAGTTGGGAGGCGACGGCCGTTACGCGTTGAAGTTTGACGTGAATTTGCTCAATGCCTTCAACGAGAACAACGTCCTGAGTGTCTGGTCCCAAATCTCGCCTGATTCTTTGACGGCGGGAAATTTTGGAATTAGCAACGCAGGTGGGCTTGGTGAGTTGAATACCTTCCGTGCAGTTTTCAACGGCGGGCTCACGAACCAAATCCTTGCTGGTCTCGCTAACGGAAGTATCGCGAGGGATGCGCGCTTTAATCAGCCGCTGACTCGTCAGATACCACGTGAAGTGCGTTTTGGTTTCCGGTTTGTGTTTTAACCGGTGACTTGACCCGACGCTGCAAAGCCCATCCGACATTCATCGGATGGGCTTTGTTTTTGGGAGACATGAAGTCAGTACCGTAACGCGGTAGCGTCGGGTCAGTGTAATTAGCACATACTTCCAATAGCACACCCGACGCTACCGCGCTACGGTACCGACTTCACACTTTGTTGCCGAAACTTCTGAATCAGTTTCTTGATCAGCTCGGTATCCTTTGAGTCGGGCTGGACTTTCAAAAACAACTCCAGCTCATCCGCCGCTTCCTTATATTTCTTTAGCTGATTGAACAGCAACGCGAGCTGCCAATGAGCCTCTGCTAATTTCGACTCGGCGAAAAGATCAGCCTGTTTCAGATAGGTCTCCGCCTCATCCAGTTTTCCCGATTGACGCAGCACCATACCCAACCACAGATTTGCGTTAATCGACTTCGGGTTAAGTACGATCGCCCGTCTCAACGACTCAAGTGCCTCCGGCAATTGCTTGAGGTTGTACTGGGCCACCGCCAACGCGTACAGACTCCCATACGCTCGCCTGTTAACCTCGGTTGCCTTGGTCAGTAGTGGAATAGCTGGTTCAAACTCCTGATGTTTCACATAGTCTGTGCCGAGCAGCTCCAGAGCATTGAAGTAGAGCGAAAACATGTCAATTGCCTTTTTAAGTGCCTCAATACCCTCCTTTCGCTGATTGGGTTTCCCCAGCAGAGACGCGCCGAGTTCATATTGCTTGCGGGCCGCCTCCGGGACTTCCTGGGCAAAAACGACACCGGTCGTAGCTGGCGATGACGTGGACTTTCGCACCCCAAGCACAAAATCTACCTGCTCGAAAACGCGTGTTCGTTCGAGCTGTACCCGTTTGGTTTGGCCGATGTAGTTGGTCCCATAAGGCTGGACTCTGACCTGGAAATTTCCAAAGGTCAGCCTGCGAAACACAAAGAGCCCGGAGCTATCAGTCTTCGTTCGTTGAAGTACCGAATCAACATCGTTGAGAAGTTCGACCTGCAGGTCCGAAATGGCTCTGCGGCTGTCGTCAGAAACGTGGCCGCTGATCGAATTTGAGACCAGCTGGGGAGGAGTAGAAACATTTGCGGCACTCGTCGCATCGACAGGAGTTCCGAGTAGTGTCACTAAGATGCCTAATAGTAGAACCACCATCACCTCTACTGCAGTTTTGAATTAACTCATTATGCTCGTCGTGGACCTTGCAGGCATTTTATCGGAAGACAATGGAGGAACCAAGGTTGCGAAACGTGAATGATCGTAGATCGGTCAAATGAGAGAGAACCAAACGCGGTTTGTGACGAATCGTCCTGCACCTATGATGAAGAGCTGAAGGAAGAGCACGATGTAACGTTGTAGGGGTGTCCCTCCGTGGGCACCCCTCGCTATCGTCGCGGATTACGTGTCTGAAAAAGACTTCTTGCCCAACGAGTGTCGGCCATACAAACTTATTGTGCGTCTAACAAATGGGAACGGTGTCAAAATCCACTCGCAAATAAGTTAAGTTCCAAGGAATACAATGTGAATCCTCGCAATGTCTTTAGGAGATGCCTCACGGGTTTCTCAAAGTTCTTCCTGCTTCTCCCTCTCTGTCCGGTAATTCTGTCGTTGGTGTTTTCATCAGCTAAGGCGGCAGAACTGCCCGAAGGATTTTCACAAACTCAAGTGGCGAGTGGTTTGGCCAGTCCCACCACGATGGCTTTCGCTCCCGACGGACGTCTCTTCGTATGCGAGCAGACCGGTCGCGTGCTGGTGATCAAAGGCGGCGCACTACTGGACACGCCTTTCCTGACGCTTAATGTGGACGCGACTGGGGAACGTGGATTGTTGGGCCTCGCCTTCGATCCAAACTTCGCCAGCAATCACTTCGTTTACATCTACTACACCGTCAACAGCAACCCTCATCACAACCGCGTCAGTCGCTTCACAGCGAATGGCGATGTCGGAATCCCGGCCAGCGAGACTTTGATCTTCCGGCTTCCCGATCTGATTGCCGCTACGCACAACAGCGGCGCACTGAATTTTGGGCCAGATGGAAAACTCTACATCTCCGTAGGTGATAACGCTCGCGGGATAGTCGCACAGTCGCTCGATAATCTGCTGGGCAAGATCTTACGCATCAACAGCGACGGGACGATTCCCGAGGACAATCCGTTTTACAACTCGACGACCGGTGACAATAGAGCGATCTGGGCGCTGGGTTTGCGGAATCCATTCAGCTTCGCAATCCAGTCGAAAACTGGGAAGATGTACATCAATGACGTGGGCGAAGTTTCGTTTGAGGAAGTCAATGAGGGCTTAAGGGGTTCAAATTATGGTTGGCCCACCTGCGAAGGCTCGTGTGCGAATCCCGCCTTCCGCAACCCGGTCTATGAATATCAGCATTCAGACTTTGGCTGCGATTCGATCGCCGGCGGCGCCTTCTACACGCCGGCGACAAACCAGTTTCCCGCCCAGTATGCCGGAAAGTATTTTTTCTCTGACTGGTGTCGCAGTTGGATCAAGGTTCTTGATCCGGCAACGAACACCGTGACCAATTTCGGTGTCGGCGAAGCGTGGGGATTGGTTGATCTCGACGTGGGACCGGACGGCAGTCTCTATTATGTGCTGTGGTCCTTTGGTGTCGTATTCAAGATTCAGTACACGGCGGACCTGGTTCCACAGATTTCAACTCATCCTTCCAGCCGCACTGTTTCGGAAGGTCACCCGACAACTTTTTCAGTGAGCGCTACCGGGTCCGAGCCCATCTCGTACCGCTGGCAAAGAAATGGCACAGACATCGGCGGCGCCACTTCGAGCAGTTACACAATTCCTGCGGTTACAACCGCAGACAACGGCGCAATCTTTCGCGTGGTCGTGAGCAATCAATTTGGAAGCGTAACAAGCAACGAAGCGACTTTAACCGTCACACCCAACCAACCTCCGACTGGGACTATTATCTCGCCCGCCGCGGGTACTGCTTATCGTGCTGGCGATACGATCAACTATTCGGGTACCGCAGTTGATACTGAGGATGTCACGCCGCCGGCAACCGCCTTCACCTGGCGAGTGGATTTCCATCACGACGCACATTTTCATCCATTCGTTCCGCCGACCAGCGGCTCCAGTACTGGCTCTTTCGTCATTCCGACCAGCGGCGAAACCTCGAGCGACGTGTGGTACCGCATCCATTTGACGATCACCGATTCACTTGGTCTTACTCACAACTCTTTTCGCGATGTGCTGCCGCAGAAATCCAACATCACACTGAACACGGTGCCGGCCGGTTTGCAACTGACATTGGACGGTCAACCACACACGACTCCACATGTTTTTGTTGGAGTCATTGGGCTGACCCGCACACTCGGCGTGGTAACGCCACAAGTTGACGGTCTCACTTATGATTTTGCGTCCTGGTCAGATGGTGCCGAGGCCACTCACACGATCTCAACGCCGGCGGTTGACACGACTTATACGGCGACTTTCACCATCAGGCCTTCAATACAATTGAGCAGTGCGACTTACTCCGCGGCGGAGAATGGGAATGGGATTCAAGTGACGGTAACGCGCACACTCAATAGCAACGGGGCTGTGTCGATTGCTTATGCGACGGGTGGGGGCACCGCAACGGCGGGCGTCGACTACAGCTCGACATCGGGCATGCTGGCCTTCGCAAACGGAGAAACGAGCAAGGACATCGTGGTTCCGGTGATCGATGACGTAGTGTTCGAAGGCAGCGAGACGCTTAACTTCACTCTCAGTAGTCCCGCCGGCGCCCTCTTATCCGCACCTGCAACTGCGGTGCTGACAATCACCGATAATGAAACGCAGCCAACAGTGTCAATCGCAGATCTGTCTATCAGCGAAGAAAACACGGGGACCTCTGAAGCGGTTTTCAATGTCAATCTTTCCGGCGCCAGCAGCCAGGAAGTGAGAGTCAACTTCGTTACTGTGGGCCAGTCGGCAACCGACGGTTCTGACTTTCAAGATGCAGCCGGAACTCTGGTGTTTGCACCGGGCGAATTGAGCAAGCCAATTACCGTAACAATTATTGGTGACATTACACCGGAGTCGTCGGAGATATTCCTGATTGGCCTTTCCGCACTCGTGAACACGAGTTTCGGAAGGCCACTCGCGCTCGGAACTATCGTGGACAACCAAAAGCCATTATTTGTGACCGAAGAAGGAGCAGGCCTGGCGGTTATTCTCGAATCCATTTTGATGACGCGCGACCCATTCTCGCTGAACTCAGCAATAAACTTCGGGGGAGACGGGCGCACGAGGATAACGCTCTTTATTGCTAACGCACGTCTTCAACCCGGAGACGATGCGTCGGTGATCACTGCATTGCTCGAGGACTCTCAGCAGACTGTGTATCCATTGACAGTCGAACACGTCGGACCGGTGCCGAGCTTTGATTGGCTGACACAGGTCATCGTCAAACTACCGGAGCAGATTGGAAGTGCGGGTGAGTTTCGAGTGAGTGTGAGTATCCGTGGTTCAGAAAGCGATAAGCCGATAGTGAATCTGCGACCTTGAGTCGAAGTTATCCGCAGATCGGAATTAGCCGCGGATTAACACGGATGACACGGATCTGAAAAAGAAACGGAGGACGGCTAACCCGCTTTTCTGTCTTCTGTTTTCTGTCTTCTGTCTTCTGTGTTCTGTCTTCTGTTTTCTGCTTTTCCAGATCTGCGTTATCCGTGTTAATCCGCGGCTAACCATGCTTTCTTTTCGTTCTTCCGTTCGCGCTTTCCATTTTACCGTAATCCCAAGCGTCCACCTGGTCATGTGTCTCGGCCTCTTCATCACAAACCGATTTGAATTCGAGCACTGAAGGCCTACTTTCCCCCATTCAGCCCAACATCCCCTTCCGGAAGCGGGCGGCCCGTAAAGCAGTAGGGTAATTCAAGAAGTTGGCGGCCATCGTAGACTGTTCCCGAACCTGGGTTTTCCCAATTCAACGTACCTACGCTCCTCCTAAATTTCGAGAGCTGGACACTCATTGCTTGCATTACCGGCATCTCAACGAGGGGATAGTTTGAATCTCGGTATCGAATCTGATAACACTGTGACAGCGAGCAGTGCGGAAAATTTTCGGCTCGAGCACACCCTTACAGCGTGACTGAAGAACCAAATCAAATCGAGACAAGAAGCGGAGCGTTGTGGCAAAAGCGCTGGGGTCGCCTGCTTATTATTTGGGCGATCTGGACGTTCATCGGACTCGTCTTCACACTGCAGGGTTATTTCACTTCTTATCGTTCCGAACGGCCAATCTCCTTTCTTGACTCGCTCTATTTGCAGATGACGTGGTCGTATCTGTTCGCCCTGGCCACGCCGCTAGTGCTCGCAGCTGCTGCCAGGCTCCCAATCGAGAAAACGAATTGGCTTCGTAATTCGATTGTACATGTCTTCATTGCTGTTTTTCTTTCTGTAGGCATCACGGCGCTGGGCCGTGTGGCGGTCTGGTTGAGGTTCGGATACCCAGCTGGCCGCGGCCTAACCTGGGAAAGTGTTTATCGCTTCGTGATAAGCAACTTTACCGAGGCGATCGGCATTTATTTGTTGATCGCCTTGACCAGCTACGCTTTCAGTTACTACCGGCGCTACCGCGCTGGGCAACTGCGATCGGTACAGTTAGAGGCGCAACTTTCGCAGGCTCAGCTCGAAGCGCTCAAGATGCAGTTGCACCCTCATTTCCTCTTTAACACCCTCCACTCAATCTCCGCATTGTTAACTAAAGACAGCGAAGCGGCGCGCCGCATGATCACTCGCCTGGGAGATTTTCTCCGTCTCACCCTGGAAAACTCCGGCGCTCAGGAAGTCACGCTCCAACAGGAGATGGAATTCCTGCGCTGCTATCTCGAGATCGAGCGCATCCGTTTTAAGGACCGCCTCGTCACGCGCATGGATATTTCGCCGCAAGTGCTGGATGCAATGGTTCCTAACCTCCTGCTTCAGCCAATCGTCGAGAACGCTATCCGTCACGGCATCTCACCTCGCTCGACGCCGGGAATCATCGAAATAGAGGCGAAACCTCATAATGGATCTCTTCGTATTCAAATCCGAGACAACGGTCCCGGCCTACCTGAACATCGCAGTTCCGCGAATGTATTCAGGAAAGGTTTGGGACTTGCGAATACGGAGACACGGCTCGAGCGTCTGTATGGATCGGCCCACATGTTCAGATTGGCAAACGATCCCGAGGGTGGGTTGGTAGTAACCGTTGAAATTCCATTCAACAACGGAAACACAGCTTTGCTTCCGCATTCCAATTAAGTCTCAAATCAGCTCAACCACAGATCGCAGGGATTGTTGTTAGAAACCACCTCGCTGTGGTGTAACTGCAACAAGAGCTCCCCAGACCTTCGGTCTCGCCCAGACCTAATTTAGGAATGATCGATTCTCCCCAGATACGTGTGCTTATCGTCGACGATGAATCGTTGGCGCGCGATATGCTGCGCGAAATGCTGCAATCGGATCGCCAGGTGGTGATTGTTGGAGAGTCAGCAAATGGTCGTGAAGCGGTTGAGGCGATCCGAACTCATTCCCCAGATCTCATTTTTTTGGATGTCCAGATGCCGGAACTCGGCGGCTTTGAAGTGCTCGAAACGATTGGGGCCGGGCCGCTCCCACACGTCATCTTCGTTACCGCTTATGATCAGTACGCCGTTCGTGCTTTTGAAGTCCACGCCCTTGACTACATTCTGAAGCCATTCGATCAGGATCGATTTGACGTCGCTTGGAGACGCGCCCGCGCGCACATTCTCGCGCAGCAGAATGGCGGCACTGATCAGCGCATCCTGCAACTGCTGGAGGAATTGAAGGCCGGAAACAAGTATCTCGAGCGGCTAGTCCTAAAATCAGGCGGCCGCATCTACTTCCTGGAAACGTCCGACATTGATTGGATCGAAGCCGAAGGCAATTATGTCTCAGTGCATAGCGGCAAGAAGTCTCACCTGCTGCGCGAGACTATCAGCAGTCTCGAGTCGCAACTCGACCCGAAAAAGTTTGTCAGAATCCACCGCTCTTCGATTGTCAGAATCGATCGTATTCAGGAACTCCAACCCTGGTTCCATGGAGAATACCGGGTCATTCTTAACAGTGGAACGCAGCTCACGCTCTCCCGAAACTACCGTGAAAAACTCCACGAAGCGTTGGGGAAGCTGCCGTAAGAGAAGAGGAAGTTTCTAGTTTCGAGTTTCTAGTTTCGAGTTCGACTTGCGATAGATGATTGGTGCCTCGATCTACTCTTTCAATCCCTCTCTGACTTCCAATCAGCCCTCTGACACCCTTCTCAATTTTCTTCGAGTTTTCTCAACATGATCTCGGCCGTGAAGTGGCTCGCTGGCGCTTAACTAGAAACTAGAAACTCGAAACTCGAAACTCTCCCGTCCCTTCCCCTATCCCTTCATCAAGCCCACTAGTCACAATCCCGTGCCTTTCCGTCACAAAACCCCACCCGGATTCGGAGTTCCCGCGTATAACCCGTCGTGTCAATCCGGGTAGTTGAAAATTCGGCTGAACCAGTCGCAATTTCAATTTAAGAATCTCTTTCGCGTTGCTCATGGCCAAGTGCTCGATCCCCAGCGAGCCATCCACCCGGACGATACTCCTTGGACTTTAGCAGGAGGTACTCCCATGAGACGACGCGGATTTTTGTTTTTCATTCTGATGTCATTAGCTGCAACTACAGCAAACGCGAGTGCGCCACTTGGGTTCGAGACTGAGGTCTGGCAGTACTTCGAAGAGAAGAGCGGGAGCTACGCGAAGACGAACATGAGCACGTCGTCGATGGCGCCTTCTCCCTTGATAAACGAAGACCGGGTCTTTGGCTCGACCTACTACGACACACTGAGCATCCTGAAGTCGGCAAATGATTGCAGCGAGTTTTTTGGAGGCGCCGACGCCTCGGTGGAGATTTTCAACAGGTTGATGGGCCGAGTACACAAGGACCACTTTGCCAGCCCGATCGGCATGAAGATGTCCGGCGAAGTGACCTCGGTCTTTAATGCGCGGACCAAAGCGCGTTACCGATTGTTTGGTAAGGTCGCGCTCAACGCAAAAGGGCCGTTCTATCGCAAGCGGTATTCGAATTCGGAACCTGCTACTCCTCGAATCGGAAGTTTCGAACCGAACACCCAGGAAGCACGAATGCTGATCTTCCTGCACGAGCTGGGACATCTGGTTAAGGGCCCTGACGGAAATTGGTTGCTGCCGAACGATGG
>JANNON010000304.1:0-5944 GCA_031399105.1 Blastocatellia bacterium
GTCCACCATCTCGACCATTCACACGGTAATGCACTAGCGGCAAACACTAGTAGAATTGACAGTATTTAAGCGCTGTCCTGTAGCAGTAACATCCTTTCCACTTAGCTAATTTGGGCTTTGGGCGAGCGGAAATCGCGCGGCCCTTAACTCAGGATTGCTCTGTTGGCCGAGGAACCGGACGCTTACTGACTGATTGACCCTACCAACAACTTGATGAGGAGACAATTGACATGAGAAGCAGAAAATCAACCGCGGTGCTACTGGCCCTGGCCTTTCTGATAACGCTGATGACCGCAGTCGGAACCGCGGCACAAAGCGACAAAAGAGTACCGGTGCCGCAGGGAACCAAACTAAAAATCCAAGGCTTCGTTAATGTCCGTTCTGGCGATTCCTTCACTGTCCGAGATCCAGCCGGCAACGAGACCTCAGTGCTTTTGACTGGCGGCACCGACGTTACCTCGCACAGTAGAGGCCTGAGGGGCAAAAAAGAATACCCAGTGACCTACATCATGCGCGGTCTGAGAGTACAGGCCCAGGGAACCGGCGATGCCGACGGTAATCTGGTAGCCGAGTGGGTCAGGTTCGATGAGCAGGATCTGCGTAGCGCTCAGGCGCTGGAGCAGACCGATGCGATGGCCCAGGAAAATCAGGCTCGGCTGGCGGCTGCTGAACAAGCTGCACGCGAGGCGGCAGCGAACGCAGAACGCATGGCCGGTCAGATTGCGGAGAATACCGCACTGGCGAATGAGGCAAGGCAGAAGGCCGAAGCGGCACAGGCTCAGGCGGATGCTGCTTACAAAGCTGCAGCGTTGGCCAACAACCGCATCAACGGACTCGACGACTACGAACAGGTGCGCACCATTCCGGTGCTCTTCAAGGTAAACAGCAGCGTAATAAACGCAACTGCGAAGCAGACTATCGATGAAGCGGCGGCCTGGGCCAAAGGAGAGAAAGCCAAGGGGAATGCGAACGGTTGGCTGGTGGAGGTAGTTGGATTTGCGGATACCACTGGCAACACGGCGAAGAATCGCGCTCTAAGCGAACGCCGCGCGAAGGCCGTAATTCAATACCTGGTCGGCGTGCACAATCTGGATCTGCGGCGCTTGGTGCAACCGTTTGGCTATGGTGATTCCAAACCCGTGGCTTCGAACAAAACTGCAGACGGTCGGGCGAAGAATCGGCGAGTTGAGATCAGGATTTTGCAGAACAAGGGAATCGCGCAAAAAGCTGAATAGAGGCAAAGCTCTCGTCGAGCAACCTCTTCAAGCGTGGGAAGCGACATGGTCGCTTAGCTGCCGCAGTCAGCAATTGCTGATTGCGGCAGTGCCCGATTGCCAGCGATGGTACCGATGATGATGTTGTTTCTGATCTCCGTTCCCCGAGCAATCGTCTCTGAAACGGTCGCCTCAGGTGGCCCAGACTACCGTGCAAAGTTTTGATGTGGCTCAAAGCGGGCCTGCGAGTTCCTTGTACATGATCGTCGCGCTTTCGAGTTCGGGTGTGAGCGCGCCGCGAGCAAACGCTGGAATTACTCCGGCCGTGACGAAGCCCAGCGATGTGTAAAGAAATTCAGCACTGCTGCCAGTCACTGTATCGAGGGTCAGCAGGGTTCTCATTTCAGACCGTGCGATCTCTTCCAAAGTGACCATAAGTTTTCTGGCAATTCCACGGCGGCGCGCGATTGGATGAACCAGCAGCTTTACCACTTCCGCCCGGTGACGCTGGTTTGGTGGCACGTCGAAATTGATTTGTACGGTGCCC
This sequence comes from Blastocatellia bacterium, assembly GCA_031399105.1. Lineage (GTDB taxonomy): Bacteria > Acidobacteriota > Blastocatellia > Pyrinomonadales > Pyrinomonadaceae > PSRF01. Next base: position 1,762 of record JANNON010000304.1, read on the forward strand.
ACGATGCGCTCGTCCAGAAGCGCCAACACCAACCGCCGTTTTCCTGTTCGCACCTCAGGCAATATCTTCTCCACCCAGAACGAGCGTGCCTCTGCTATCGAGAATGGCAAGAAGAAGCTGACGCCCGCGCCAGCATGAACGACGGCGTGTAAGATCTCTGCCAGCATGTCGATCTCAGCGTCGATGAACGCCGCTCGCGTAGCGTCGGCACGCCACTCTTCAATCCTGATTTCTGGTTGTGTATGCGATGAATCGGTCATGGCTGAACTCCCGCGTTAAGCGTCTTCTGTCGAACCACCCGGTATTATTGCGGCCTGTAATTATTGACAGTTACCAGCCCCGCCAACCATCATTAGACTCTGTCTAGCCGCAGAAAGAAAACCTCGCGTCGAACCCGACGCAAACACGATTTCGATCCCCCGTCTCTAATCCCTTGAAACGATCCGGGATGTCAGTTATGCGGTCGGCTCCGATCGCAAGGTGTGAGACTAAGGGCCTAAAGTTCATCGATGCGCCGGTCTTTGCGAGCTTTTCGTAGAGCCAATTTTTAAGCAAGCAGATTAGTAAAGCTGATGATCGGAGAATTTGATGGGTGACGTGATTACAAGCTCAACGAAGGGAACAGAGCATTCGGCAAAGTTCCCCCGGAGTCGCAAGCCACCATTTGAAGGTATGGTCTGGATTCCTGGCGGCACTTTCCTGATGGGCTCAAACGATCACTACCCGGAAGAGGCGCCGGTGCATTCCGTCAGCGTCAACGGTTTCTGGATGGACAGTCAGACTGTCACCAACGCGCGATTCAGCCGCTTCGTGGAAGAGACAGGCTACGTGACAACCGCCGAACGCGCCCCCAATCCCGAAGAGTATCCGGGAGCCAAACCAGAATTGTTGGTGCCAGCCTCAGTTGTATTTAGCAAACCCGGCTACAAGGTAGACCTCAGCAATCATTTCAATTGGTGGACCTATGTTCCGGGCGCGAGTTGGCGTCATCCCCAGGGCCCCTGCAGTTCACTCAAAGGACTCGCTAAACATCCGGTGGTCCACGTTTCCTACGAAGACATCGAGGCCTATACGCAATGGGCCGGAAAAGAAGTGCCGACCGAAGCGGAATGGGAATTTGCTGCACGCGGTGGCATCGAGGCTGCTGAATTTACCTGGGGTGAAGATTTCACGCCCAATGGTGAGCATTGGGCCAACACCTGGCAAGGCGAGTTTCCGAACGAGAATTTATTGGCCGACGGATTCGAATGGACTGCTCCGGTCGGTTCATTTCCACCAAACGGTTATGGACTCTACGACATGGCCGGAAACGTTTGGGAGTGGACTTCGGATTGGTATCAGCAGCACAGCGAGATTGCGCTTTCATGTTGCGGTCTCATCAATCCGCGCGGCGGCGATCCCGAGAAGAGTTATGACGCCTGCACTCCAAACGTGCTGATTCCACGAAAGGTGATGAAAGGCGGCTCGTACTTGTGCGCGCCAAACTACTGCAAGCGATATCGCCCCGCGGCCCGCATGGCGCAGCCCATCGACACCTCAACCTGTCATCTGGGATTTCGCTGCATTGTTCGCGAAACAATGGAGTCCACCTGAACGGTCTTCGAAGTCTCCAATAAGTTCATGAGGAGTGGAAATGAGACAACGTCGCAACCTCGATCGCGTTGGGATTCGAGCTCTGCAAGTGGTGTTGTTCGGATTCTTTCTCGCCCTCCAGCTTAACGCTCAGCCCGCGCAGCTTGATCCACTACCCAGTTGGAATGAAGGGCCAGCGAAGAATGCGATCGTCGCATTCGTTGCGAAGGTGACGAAACCGGGCACCGCTGATTTTGTTCCCGTACCAGAGCGGATCGCCACCTTCGACAACGACGGAACGCTCTGGTCTGAGCAACCAGTCTATTTCCAATTCGCGTTTGCACTGGATCGCGTAAAGGCGATGGCTCAGCAACATCCTGAATGGAAAACAACTCAGCCATTCAAGGCAGTGCTCGATGGCGACATGAAGGCGATAGTCGCTTCCGGTGAGAAGGGAATTGTTGAGTTGTTAATGGCGACTCACACCGGAATGAACACGGAGCAGTTCGCGCAGAGTGTGAAAGAGTGGCTCCGTACTGCACAACATCCACGATTCAAACGATCCTACACCGAACTCGTTTTCCAACCGATGCTGGAGTTGCTTACGTACCTTCGGGCCAACGGCTTCAAGACTTTCATCGTTTCTGGGGGCACGGTTGAGTTCATGCGCGCCTGGACAGAGCGCATTTATGGAATTCCACCAGAGCAAGTTGTCGGCACTACCTTTGTTACAAAGTTTCAGATCGGAACCGATGGCTCACCCTCGCTGATGCGGGAACCGAAGATCGACTTCATCGACGACGGACCAGGCAAGCCTGTCGCGATTCAAAAGTTCATTGGCCGGCGTCCAATACTCGCATTTGGAAACTCAGATGGAGATCAGCAGATGCTCCAATGGACCGCGGCGGGTAATGGCGCCAGGCTCGTGGGATTGATCCATCACACCGATGCCGAGCGCGAGTGGGCCTACGATCGCCAATCTAACATTGGCAAGCTCGACAAGGCTTTGGATGAAGCCAATTCAAAGAAATGGGTTGGGTCGACATGAAGCGCAGTTGGCGCGTCATCTATCCATTTCAGAAATAGGTGACGGAGTGGAATTTGCACGGGAGACCGAAAACTTAAACAGTTGGAAGGAACAAGCTAGATGAAATTAATTCTTGAAGGTATTAACGTCGCTGCAAGCCGCATTAGCCGGATGAGGGATATAAATAACGTTATCCGACGTTCCCAGCCCTGGGGTACGAGGGTTTTCCTCATGACACTTTTCTGCGCCTTCGCATTCTCCACTTCACAAGCTCAGGCTCTGGCGCCGATTCTAAGAGGTGATCATGGACTCAAGTCTGGGAGTGTCCCTCCGCCTGGTTGGTATGTCACGAACATCACCATGGTTTACGACACACTCAAGATCAAGGACCAGAATGGAAACACTCGCAACGGCTCGTCGTCATTGTTTCAAGTGGTCAATGGGACAGCGGTGACCTACGTCTCGAAGAAGAAGTTCCTCGGCGGAAACTATAGCGCCTCGGTGGTGGCCCCGATTGCAAACTCCGCTATCGAGACACCATTCGCCAGCAGCACCACTGGCATCGGCTATTCCGATACTTATTTTCAACCGCTACAACTAGGCTGGGCGACGAAGCGAGCAGACTTCCAGGCCGGATATGGCGTTTATGCGCCGACTGGCAGATTCACTTCCGGCGCCTCTAATAACACTGGTCTCGGGATGTGGTCACATGAGCTTTCGGCAGGAACGACTGTTTATCTCGACAAGAAGAAGGAGTGGCACGCTGCGACCACGGGGTACTTCAACATGCAATCGAAGATCAAAGGTACAAACCGCAAGGTCGGCAACCTGCTTTCATTTGAGGGAGGATTTGGTCGCTCTTTCAATCATTACCTGTCCAATATTGGCGCCGTCTATTTCGCACAGCTCAAGGTGAGTAACGATAGGAATGTGAACTTGCCGCCAGGTTTTTTCAACAAGGATCGCTACTACGGGGTTGGCGGCGAAATAAGTACTGTCATTCCGCTCAGCAAGAAGACGATGACGAGTTTCGGTGGGCGCTTCCTGGCTGAAACTAACAATCGAACGGCAACACAGGGAAATCTCTTTTATATGTGGTTCACCATTATCCGACCCTGAATCAATGAATCCGAATGTGAAGTGGTGATGCAGTTTGAGCTCTGTAAATGAATGCTGCCTGAAGTCATGAGGTCAGTACCACCTCGCGGTAGCGGGTGGGCCGTGAATCGGTCACGGCTTTGCCGCATACCTTGCGGAAAGGCTTTGCCTTTCCGGCAAGTCGTAATACTTGGTTGCGGCTATGCCGCCGAGGCGGAGCTTCAAGAGCGTAAAACCCCTAACGGAAAGCCATAGGCTTTCCGCAAGGGAAGCGGCAAAGCCGCCCAATGCAGGCGGCTTAAGTCACCGGACGTCGTCGATTCGTCGGTGTCTGCCGCACGATTTCCGCAACATAATGTTGAGAGACTCGATGCATTGAGATTAAAGATGAGGTTAACGAAAGGAAGCGATCATGCGTAGAAATAAGTTCACGTTCGCAATTTCAGTGACCTGCGTTCTGGTTCTGAGCCTCACTGCCGTTTACTC
>JANNON010000341.1:0-4713 GCA_031399105.1 Blastocatellia bacterium
TAACCGCATTCGTGAGCAATATCGAGCCACTCGATCTTGCTTCGCTGCTCGATTAGATTCACCACCTTCTGAAACTTGCATACGCGAGCAAAACTTTTCGGCCGCAGTCCCACCATTTTTTCAAACTGCGAGATCAGGTGCTTTTGAGTAATTCCAATCGTTCCAGCTAAATCCCTTATCGCAAGAAACTGCGGCGAATGCTGCAATTGGTTCACAGCAAAACTGATCATTCGATTCGGCTCAAGTGACCTTTGCGCTTGGCGGAGCAGGAATGCCTCCAAAGCCAGGAGTCGCGATTCAGGCGTCTCGAGTTCAAGCAGGTGGTCGCGAATCTCATCCACCAGCGTCCCCCAAATCAAATCCAATTCGATCACGGAATCGTTGAGTTCTGAAATCGGAAAGCGAAAGAAGGGGTAGGCGCCGCCGGGTCGGAAACGAATTCCGATCATGCAGGCGTTTTCGCTTCCGATCACGATATAACGCGTCCGCTCGCCAGAGATCCACGCCTTTTTGCAAGAACGGATCTGTGCCATCGGCGTTTCATCTGAGAAGAGTTTCTTAGGCCGGCTATCGAGATCGATGATCAACTCGATCGCACCATCCGGAAGGAGTTTCTCGCGCGAGTGTTCGGGATCCGAGCTTTCGACGTACCAGATGTTCTCGACAAACCGTGCGAGCGGAAGTTGAGGGAAATGTAGTTTGTGAATCATCGAGGGAGCACCAACGACTATTCAAACTGTTTCTTGAATTCCTCGAACTGGATCCTGAGTTTTTCGACCTCGCTGGTCAACACTGCCACTTGCTCTTCGAGTTTCTCGATTTTCTCTGAGCCACCGCGACGAGATGTCACAGTTGACGCCGCGGCGCTTTCGGCTGCGGCTAAGGCCTCGAGGTCAATCTCGCCAGACAAAAGGTGGGCAAAGCGTACTTCTTTCTGACCCGCTTGACGCGGTAAACGCACCACCAGTGTCTCCGGTTCCCGTGAAATCAGAGCATTGAGCGTCTGCTCAACCTCTTCGAGACCGGAAAATTCAAATAGTCGCGAGGCGCTGCCGCGTAGTTCGCCAGGGGTTTGCGGGCCGCGCAACATCAGCACACACATGATTGCCATCTCAGGCGAACTGAGATGCATCACTTCCGTCATCACATGCTTGTACTTCGGTACCCGACTGGTGCTGCCGTAGTAGACATACACAAGGTTCTTCTCGCGCAAAGTTTCCAGCGCCTGGGCCACCGTCCCCTCGGTGTAAGCAGTAACGGGATTGCGATTGTTCTTTTGATTGCAGGCGAGTGTGAGCGAATTGAGGGTGAGTGGATAATACTCGGGTGTCGTCACCTGTTTCTCAATGAGAGCACCAAGCACGCGCGTTTCGATGCCGGTTAGAATTGCCATTGGTAATTGGATTCGTGGTACGCGAAGCCTTTGGAGTGAAAGTTTTTGTCGCCGCTTTAACTAGTCCTCAGGATCTGAAGAGCTGTGGAGCGTTACCCGAGATTAACGAGGGAAAAAGCGCTGACGAGTCACCGCACTCCAAAGGCTACGCGTGATCAATCTTGAATGTCGTTAGCGCAACGGAATCCGGAAACCATCCAACGCTCGTGTGCATGAAAAAAGTTCCGATAAGTCGAGCGGATGTGAATCCGGGGTGTAGCAAACGATCCGCCGCGCAACACCTTCTGGTTAACAAACCACTTGTCGTTATATTCATCAAACTCAGATTTGAATCCAGGGTAAGGAACGTAATCGGAAGTCGTCCATTCCCAAACGTCGCCAATCATCTGATGACAGCCGTGAACGCTTTGCCCAGCCGGATAGGCGCCAATCGGAGAGACACCCCAATAACCGTTCTCGAACAAATTTGCCTGGTTTGAATCAACGGCGTCATTGCCCCACGGAAAATCTAATTTGCCCTCGTTTTCATTGACGGTCGCCGCCTTCTCCCATTCGGCTTCAGTGGGCAAACGCTTCCCCGCCCATTTAGCGTATGCCGAAGCCTCATAGAAACTGACATGCGAAACAGGCTCGTCCGCTCTGCTTTCTACCGGATGCAAACCACTGAAATCTCTGATCAGCCACTGCCCATCGTGCAGTTCCCAGTAAAGCGGGCCCAACCATTGATCGCGATTGACGACTTCCCATCCTTCGGAGAACCACCAGCGAAAATCCCGATAGCCCCCAGCGCGGATGAACTCCAAAAACTGCCCGTTGCTGACGGGAGCTTTGTCGAGCTCATAGTCCTGCAGAAAAACCTGATGGGCTGGTTTCTCGTTATCGAAGGCAAACCGATCGTCGTTCGGCGAGTCGTTCGGCGAATCGTTCGGCGAATAACCAAGCCAGAAAAGACCACCCTCGATAGCGGCCGCGCCCTGGACATTCGCCTTCGTCGCCGGTCGTGACTTGATGACTGGGTTGAATTGATCGCACAAGAGATGCTTGATGTCATAAACCAGCAATTCCTGGTGTTGCATCTCGTGTTCGAGACCGAGCCGGACGAGCGATCGTATCTTGTCGGCCTCACTATGCGACTCGAGGGTCGCAAGAAACTCGGTCATCAAATCGTCGATGTGATTACGGTAACGGAGTGTTTCTTCTACCGTGGGACGGGATTTGGTACCGCGTTTCGGCCTTTCGATGCGCGCGCCAAATCCCTCGTAATACGAATTGAAGTAGAAAAGAAAGCTTTCCGAATAGGGCTCGTAGCCGGGTTTGTAAGTTTGCAGCAACGTTTCAAAAAACCAGGAGGTATGGCCGACATGCCAACGGGGCGGACTCATGAAATCCGCCGTCTGGATGACGTAGTCTTCAATTTCGAGCGGCGCAACGATTTCGAGCGTGCGCGCGCGCACGGTTTTATACAGGTCGGCGATGGCTGGTGTGCCTGGCTGGGTTGCGCGAGTGTCTTTGCTTAACGTTGTGCTCATCACGGTCCTCCTTGATCTGTCGGCCATGATAAGTCACGCGGCAAGGATCTGAAAACGGCCGGCCTGGAACGCCTTCTTCTGGGAGCGCGGACGGCCTCGTCCGCATAGAGCGACACCTCCGCGCGCTAAACATGTATTTCTCAACCCGACCTACGTGGCATTCATCGTTAGCAGACGAGGCCGTCTGCGCTCCCAGGGAAGGGCCGGCTCGCTTCAAACAACCGTACGAGGAGGCGAGTCGCATGCAGACGAGGGTGTCTGCGCTCCCAGACTTGCAGGTGTGGCATCTCACTGCAAGTGTGTCGTCCATTCGATATATCCCTTCGAATCGAACTTTTTTCCCATGCTCTTCGAGGTCATGTAGCGGAGTTTGCCAAAGATCGGTCGCTCCGGTCCCCAGGCGCGATCGTGCTTCCCAAAGCACCACAGAATCCCAGCATAAGAATTGGGATCGCGGCCATCGAGCGCGTACTTATTGTTCAAATGCTCGAGCACCGCAAAAGCCGCTTCATAATTTGGCTGCCACTCGATCACCCGCTTGCCCCAGAGCATCCGCACGTAGTTATGCATCTCACCTGAAACCAGCAATTCGCGTTGTGCCGCATTCCAAAGCTCGTCAGGTGTTTTGGCTTGTTCGATTTGCTCCGGTTCGAGCAGGTTTGGTCGCGGATCGTCTGCATGTTCGCGCATGGTCTTTTGCGCCCATGCCGGCAGCGACTCGAGCGAGTTGTAACGCGGATTGAAGCGAGTGAAATTGAACGAAAGCTCACGACGCACGATGGCTTCCTCGAGAAAGGCCTCTTTGGCGGCCTTGGGCGCGCGCGCTTGTGTGACGACCGCGACGATTTCGCGAATTGAGATCAAACCAAAATGCAGATATGGACTAAGTCGAGAAGTGCCATCGACGCCGGGTTTATTTCTCAGTTCGTCGTACCGCGGCAGAATTTTCGACGTGAAATGGCGTAGACGTTTCTTGGCAGCGGCCGTCGTGCCTTTGTATTGCGAAACAGGGAGCACGGAATGATCGATTGAACACTGGGACACCAGCTTTGCAATGTTTTGTCCAGTGACTTGTGTTGATGGGCCCTGGAGTTTAAGCGAGTTTGCGACTCGCTTCAGTTTAGCCGTGCCTTCACGACCAACGTAATCGGGGAGTAACCGATGAATCTTCGGTCGAATTGTGCGAGCCGCAAACTCTTCCTTACTGAAACGGCTAAGCGGAATCATGCCATTCGCATCGACGGCAAAGACTGGGATATTAGCTTTCTCGGTGATGCGCCGGTTGTGTTCGGGAATGATGAAACAGGGAAAGTCGTCGGTTACGAGCACGGCTGCGTGTTCGGCGAGTTCGGCCACGGTGTTTTGCGGGTCGCGAGAATTGCGTTGCAGATAAAAGACGTAACGAACGCCAAGCTGGGTGAACGCGGCTTGCCTTTCGGCAACTCCTTCGAGAATGAACGTGTGGATGCGGTCGTTTGCCCAGGGGTAGTAATACTTCAGACCTTCATAGACAACGAGTGGCAGATCTCGTTCGTTAGCAGCGCGAATTGCAAAGTTGAGAGCAGCGTTATCCTGGATGCGTTTAAACATTTGCATCCAATAGAGGACGTAACGTGCTTGCAGGTTATCGCTCAGGTCGTTGAGTTTGGAGACGCGCTGCATGGTGCTATTGGGCGGAGCCTTTGGAGTGGGCGAAGCCTTTGGAATGGGCGAAGCGTTTGGAGTGCGCCGACTTGTCGGCGCTTTGGGTATTTAGTTTTGAGTGGCACCAAGTTAGACAATACAAAAGCG
>JANNON010000360.1:0-2781 GCA_031399105.1 Blastocatellia bacterium
GGGGGTAGATGTAGTCCATGGGAGTACGCTTACTGGTCGTTCGCCCCCATCATCCCCCTTCGTCGCGAAGATGCAACGCTCGTTGCATGATAGCAGTTCTGCGCGCACGATATGCGGGCGGCCACAACACAAGCCATTAAATTTCATATCATGACCACCATCAGTACCACTTTCGAGACCGAATACGAGGAGTACAAAAGGCGGCTGCACACCGAGCAAGGACAACTCATCAAGCGGGGAATGAAGAGGAAGGCTGAAGCCGGGGGCGTTACAGGCAAGGCACCGCTCGGCTACGTCAACCGGCGGCGCGGTTACGAGGCGTGGGTCGAGATCGACCCAGTGAAAGGGCCGCTCGTCCAGAAATCATTTGAGCTGGCGGCAACGGGCAGCTACTCGCTACGGCAAATGCAGACGATCCTCACCCAACGCGGCCTCACGGCAAGGATCGGGAAGCCGGTCAGCTTGTCTGTGCTGCACCAGATGCTGAGGAACCCGTTCTACGCGGGAATGGTCGTAGCGGGAGGGGCTACGGTCACTGGAAAGCACGCAGCCCTCGTCCCGCCCGAACTGTTCTGGAAAGCGCAGGGGGCGTTGGGAGCGAGGTCTGAGGCGTTGCTTTAGCGACATGGTGATGAGTGGAATTGGTGATGAGTGGAATTAGGGAGATATCACTCAGTTAGAAGCTTACCACTTGCTTCGTATTCAGCGATATATTGCGCTACGGCTGCGCGTTGCGTCTCAGTCATTTCGCCACGTTCGCGGAGAGCACGGATGCGCCCGATAGCAGCCTCAGCCATAAGAAACGGTTCAAGGCTGTTGGGATTTAAGGACGGTAGCACCCGTACTGCGTAATCGCCTAACCCTTGGCTTCTCGAGTAGCCTAGCGACTTTTCAAGGAAGGTCAGCAAACTGGCGTCGGAAGCAATAGTACTTTCGACCCATTCAATCGGCTCAGAGTCGCCGGCCAATTCTTTCCACATGTACAACAATCCGAGGGGCTTGGAGGCCAGGAGCAGTCTTTCATCCTTGGCCAGTTTCCTAATGCGCTCAAGCCCGATTGCTTCAAGTTTACCGAGCTGCTCATCGGTCACTATGCAATCGTCCTCATCTTTCTTGCGGCTGCCATGCTTCCCATGCTGTTGCCCAAGCACCATTATCTCGCGGACGATAAACTCGACGGCAGTACGTTTGCCGAAAGCCGAATTCATCAGGGTGAACCGCTCTTCCCTGTCCAATCTTCTCAGTAACTGCCATACGACACGCCCAATATAGAAACCGGAATCCACCCAAACAGGGCGAACATCACAACAGGAGAGCCACTTTCACAACTGGCCTTTCTCAGTTAGTTCTGCGGGGGACGGCTTTCGTATTTGGTCAGCAAAGAGAGCCAACACACCCAACATAACGTGCAAATGCACCTTCGTTTTTCGCGGCGAAAAGACGAGTTCACACTGCCTCGAACCCGCACAAATCGAAGGCCAAATGAATCTTTCAAGCGACTGTTCCCCCGTTCCGCATTACTACGCTCTCGAAAACGAATCGCCTCACACGGAGCAAACGGCACTTTCTCGCCCCGACGAGGATTCCTGTCGATCAAAGCAACATGGCCTAACGAAGTGCTGACTTCGCGAATCGCAGGCGCATCATACGCACTATCCATCAAATCATACAAACAGGTGACACTCCTTGCGACTCGTTTCAGCATCGGAATCACGACTTGACTATCATGTACCGACGCCGAAGTCGTCACACAGAGCAACGGAACCATCCCATCGGCCCACGAAAGATGCGCCTTGTACCCGCGCCAACGGTAAAAATTGCCGTCCGTATCCTGCTTGACACCCCAATCACAGCAAAAAGGCAACTCCGTCAAAGCGACTTCAGGTTCCAGCAGGACTTGCCGCGCCAAACGGGTCGGTTCTGGGGCGGGGCGAACCTCTCCCCGTTTCGGTCTACCACATCTTTTTTTCTCTGGTCTGCTTGTTGGCGTCCTTGCTTTGCTTGACCTTCTTGAGTGCTTTCTCCCGTGCTTCTACCGCCGTCGCATCGTGACTGATGTGCATCACGACCTGATGCATCACGACCTGATCTGTAACGAACTTCGTCACAAGACTCTGATGAACGCTCTGTTCTAAATTTCCCTCCGCAAAGACAGCGAAAGCACGACTGAAAGTGGGTTCACTCGGAACCGTTTCCATCCCACAGAGGCTACGCAAAAGAGAACTTTGATGCAATTGCTCGATAAGTTGTCTCGTCGTTTTTCGCGGCGAAAATACGAGCGTTGTCGGCAGATTCAGAACGGCTTTGGCGAGAAACGCACGGGCGATAGGTCGTCTGTTGATCTCCTCCCTGCCGCGCCCTCCCCGACGTGGCAAGGGAATCTGCTCCTCAATGCGGACGATTTCCAGAATTTGTACCAGACGATGCAAAGCATCCGTCAGTTTACTTTGTGCGGTTTCTTCCAGCAGGAAACCGAGTTTCTCGCGCACCTGTTGCCAGTAGGGAGCCAGTTGGCACGCTTCATTAGGCGATACAATAGGATGGTTGGCGTTTGAGCCGTTTTGGTTTGTCACATCTCCTTATCGGTAACAAACGCCAACTAAACGATTTGTGAAAGCGGCTCAGGGTGTTTAGAAAATGCTCTCACCCGGCTCGCCTTAGGCTCACCACCCTCTCTCGGCTCCGCAGGGGCATTATAATCACGCTGCGCGTGCGAAAGAGGGTTAAAATAGGCTCTCTTGTCTGGTTCCCCCTCGGGTACCCTCTGGGTGGCTTGCGAGA
>JANNON010000366.1:0-1791 GCA_031399105.1 Blastocatellia bacterium
CGGCGCTCCAGTTCCCGATTCCTTTCAACTTCAGTAGTGCCGCCTTCGCATCCTCATCCGACATTCGTCCCAATCGTGAAAGGTCAATACGCTTGTCGACAATTGCCTGCGCCAGGTGCATACAGTAATCGGTTTTCTGCCGAGTTAATCCCAGCGCTTTTAAGTTCGTCCAACCGAGCTCAACAAACTGTTCCGGTTCGAAGGGCACGATTGTCTGCTGTAAGCGATTCAAGATCGCTGCCGCGGAGGCCAGCGATACCTGCTGTTCCAGAATTATGTGGATTAAAGTCGCGAACCCGGGCTTTCGTTCCCACATCGGTGGCTGTCCATGGGCGTCGAGAATTCGCTGCAACGCCGGATCCCGAGCAGCCAGTTCGAAAGATGCAGTTTTAAGATTAGATTTCGTGAGCGATTTGATTGGCATATCCCCGACGGGCGATGTCGCCGGGCAATTTCACGAGCGAAAGAGGAGCCGTGACTCAAAAGCTCTTTCAGTTGGAATGCGCGAGCGCCAGGCTCAGAAAATTCTCGAAGAGTATTCGGCCGTCACGCGACTGATTCTGATGTTCCCAGCGTGTCCGTGACTTGTTCCAGTCTTCAAAAGACTTCTCGAGATGAAACTGTACCGTGTAGATGAGTTGATTCGCGGTTCGCTTAACCATCATTTGATTGCGACACAGATAGGAAGTTGCCAGCAACTCAAACCCGACGGGGACCTCGTCCAACTGCAGCCCGTGATTCTGCCAGACGCGTAAAAGACGAGCTTCTTTAGTGTAATCCTGCCAGACTTCGGGATCGGGTGCTCCGATGTTTGCAAAGATCGGATCCGCAGGAGCGGTGATCCGCACGAAGCGATACTGGTACTCGTTCGGCCGATTATCACGCTGTTCGTGTTGTTCGAGGCCATCCAACGTGATCACGCTGGCGCCGAAACTCAGGCCAACCAGTTGATGCCCACCGCAGATGGCGAGCACTGGAATCGTGGTGGTGCGAATGAACTCACCAAAGCTTTTGATGATCTCCGGTTTATAAAAATCGAAGTCACGCAATGTGCCACTGAGGACGATTGCATCCGGTTTGAATCTCTCCACAGCGCTTGCCACTTCTGAAACATGTGCTGTCTCGGTCGCGGGATCTTTCACCAATCGCTCAATGTTATTGAGGATATTTTCGAGCGCCATCCCTGCGATCTGCCGCTCACGCTTCAGTTGTGCCGCTGCCGAATCACCCCACTCCTGCCGCGCCACATCGGAAAGGTCGTTCTCGTCACGAAGAAGGTTATCGACAACCAATACCCTGGCGCCGTCGATTCGCTTCTCAATAGGTTCGTAGTGACAAAAAGTGCGTTGATTAAACGGAAAGGGAAGGGATTCGGACCCGCCCAACGGGCCGTCGGAGAATGCTTCGCTGCCGCCAATGTCTTGTGTCATCTTTTTTATTAAACGTCCAATCAGCTCTGAAATCAATCGAAACTTAAAGAAATTTCGCATGGTAGAACACTTAACGCCGCTGTTTTGTACTGTGCTTGAACTCCGGCATCTTCATGCCGGCGCCATAAGCAGCTATTGCCTCCCGCAACCTAGCAATCAGTAGGCCACGAACGCGGGCGCGAAAAGCGCTGGTTCTCTCTAATGAATCGCGCTCAACGAGCAACAGCATTCTATGCCAGGATGATTCCAATTGATCCGCCAATTGCGACACTTTCGTAATGTCGTACGGAACCGCGACATCAGAACAGCCCGCCCGTGCAAAAAGGGACAAGTAACGTGCATTTGCCAAATCCGGACAGAG
>JANNON010000391.1:0-17782 GCA_031399105.1 Blastocatellia bacterium
CGAGGTGTTCGAAGTAGTGGGGGTAAACCACCCTTCCTGACCGCGAGATTCCCATCGTGAAATTGGCTGACATAAGCACAAGATTTTAGGATTTGGAACTTTCCGTTCTCCCCACGCGAATTAAAGTCGAAGGCAAACGAGCGAAGTGAGCGTCCGGATTGCTCAAGTATCCAGTTCAGGAATGAAAACGCACCACAATCATTCAGACAGTGAACTGCTGAAGGCCATTCAGTCTGGGGACGAGACTGCTTTTGCCGCGCTGTACCGCAGTCGTCAGGCAGGGATTTTTCGGTTCGCGCTACAAATGTGTGGTTCGCAAGCGCTGGCTGAAGACGTTACCCAGGAGGTCTTTCTGGTTTTGATTCGCGAGACGCATGCTTTTGATCCGGCACGTGGTTCTTTGAGTGGCTTTCTCTATGGCATCGCGCGAAACCAACTACTTCGCAAACTCCAACGCGAACGTTTTTACGCGCCGCTCGAGCCGGAGCTCGAGGAAGGTCACTCACTCGCCGACGGCGCCGGGCCACTCGAAACACTTTCGCGCAGCGAGACAATCGAATCAGTGCGTAAAGCTGTGCTGAGTTTGCCGGAGAGATATCGCGAGGTCGTCGTGCTGTGTGATCTGGAGGAGATGAGTTATCTCGAGACAGCGGAGGTTCTCGGTTGCGCGATTGGTACTGTGCGTTCGCGCTTGCATCGTGGTCGTGCCATGTTGATCGAGAAGCTGCGTCCCGAGGTGGTTGAAAATGCCGAGGGTGAAGAGGTGAAGACGGCGAGGTGTTTCGCATGAACTGTCAAAATTTTGAAACTGTTGTGAATGAGCTGGCCCGCAATCAAATGATGGAAGCATCCTTGCGAGAGCAGGCCGCGCTTCACAGTGCTGAATGTGATGTGTGTGCAGCCCGGTTGCGTGCCGAGCGGCGACTGACCAGCAGTCTGAAAGAACTCTCAGCAGAATTTCGTACAGCGCATTCGGAAGGTGCACCGGCACGACTTGAGCAGTTATTGATGGCCGAGTTTCGCAACCATCGTTCTGCGGTGAAAGTTGCACGCCAGGGGTTCCGTAGCGCTTATTGGATCTCGGCTGCGATCGCCGCATTGTTTTTGGTGATGATTGGAATTGGCGCAACTCGTCTCTTCGTTTCTGCGCCGCCAGAGAATAAGGCTGAGAACAAGACTATTGAGAGTCTTGCGCCAACGCGAGGCGTCAACTCTGAATCCGTTCAATCAGCCACGCCCGAAGCAACCGTGGCAGAACTGCCACGCAAACAGCCGAACCGCGCTCGGAGAGGCACCGTGGTTGCGCATCGTAAGGGCATTACTCCCGTCGCACGGGAGACACTCTCGGCCAGCAATCGGGACAATGAAGTTACTACCGACTTTTACCCGGTCGGTTACTCGAGTGCCCTGAGTGTTCAGGATGGTGGACAAGTAGTGCGGGTGGAAATGCCGCGCTCTGCCATGGCGAGGTTTGGCGTGCCCGTCAATATGGATCGCTACGACGAGCGAGTGAAAGCAGATGTTTTAGTAGGCACAGATGGGTTGGCTCGCGCTATTCGTTTTGTTCAATCACGCGATTAATTTTAGGACTACATAACGGGCCTCAGGCCCACTTGAAAAGAAGGAAGAGAGCTCATGAAAATCAAACTTGCCAGCGGAATAGCTACCGGAGTCCTGATGGCATTCAGCGCGGTTCCGGTCTTTACTCAGGAACAGCAGCCGCCACCAAAAGTGATCATTGAAAGAAGCGTACAAGGGCCCGACGGACCGCCGCCGGGACACGGTCCGCGCATTCATCTCGAGCGGCACGCGCAGGGACAAGGCCCCATGGCTCCTCATGGTCCAGACGACTTTATTTTTCTCGCGACGGAGATGAGCTTTGGTGGCAAGTTGGTCAAGGGGTCACCCTATTCGGCACAGGCTGTTACCGAAAGCACGCAGACTCTGGGCGACGGCAACCGCATCGTTAATAAATCCACCGCTTCGATCTATCGCGATAGCGAAGGTCGTACGCGGCGGGAGCAGAACTTAAGAGCGATTGGCGGCATGAAGGTTGGCGTCGGATCGCAACATGTGTTCATCAATGATCCGGTTGCCGGAACCAGCTTCATGCTTGATCCCGAGGCACGAATTGCGCGAAAGATGCCGCCCCTGCGCTTTAAGTTTGAACGCAAGCCGCCGCCGGCTGAAGGTGGAAAACCAGGGACATCTGCTGATAAGCCGGGCACCACGTTTGAAAGAGGCGGACAGTATCGGATTGAGGTGGGACCGGATGTCATGTTTGAAAAGAAAGTCACTGAAGGCGGCGTTTCGATGGGTTGGACCGGAGCGCGCAACGGCGATGCGAAGAACGAACAACTCGGCAAGCAAAACATAGAAGGTGTCGAAGCGGAAGGCACTCGCACGACGGTGACGATTCCTGCCGGTGAAATCGGTAATGAGCGTGAGATTCAGATCGTGAGTGAGCGCTGGTACTCGCCCGAACTACAGACGATCGTGATGACGCGTCATAGCGATCCTCGCTTTGGCGAGAATAGTTATCGCTTAACTAATGTCGCTCGTACCGAACCTGCTCGGACGCTTTTTGAAGTTCCTGCCGACTACACCGTCAAGGAAGGCCCCGAACCGATGCAGTTTCGCATGCGGAAACCGGCCAAGGAAAAGAGCGCTGATCAATAGAGGGGCCGGCGTGTCTTAGTCGCCTGACGTAAGAAATAGGCTCCTTAAGTTTCGCGACCGATGACAAAAATAAATGGCCACTCGGAGAGATCCGAGTGGCCTTTTGTGCTGGAACCACCTCCACAGATTTCACAGATTAGGAATTAGGAAAGAAGCTTAAGCGCTGCACTTTTCAGTTCTCTTCTAATCAGTGAAATCTGTGTAGATCTGTGGCCAGGTCTTTATTCGTCTTCCTCCCCGCCGCGAATCCGGCCTTCTGCCTTCGCCTGGTCCACGATCTTCTGCGCGAGTTGGCCCGGAACGGGATCGTAGTGTGAAAACTGCATATGGAACGAACCACGGGCTGCCGTGATCGAGTTGAGTGTCGATTGATAGTTCAACATCTCAGCCATCGGCACTTGCGCTTTGATCGCCTGCTGATTGCCCCGCGTGTCCATGCCCTGCACGCGTCCGCGTCTTGAGTTCAAATCACCCATGATGTCGCCGCTATATTCCTGGGGCGCCACGATCTCGACATCCATCACCGGTTCCAGCAACGCCGGTCTTACCTTTTCCATCGCCGCGCGAAATGCTTTGCGACCCGCGGCCCGGAATGAATGTTCGTCAGAGTCGACACTGTGATATGAGCCATCGACGAGTTGCACTTTGAAATCGACCAGTGGATATCCGGCAATTGCTCCTGAGCTTGCTGCTTCGACGATTCCTTTCTCAATTGCTGGTCGAAACTGCTGCGGCACTGAACCACCAAAAATCTTGTCTTCAAAGACAAAGCCGCCACCGCGCGGCAGGGGTTCAAAGACGCACTTGCAGTCGCCAAACTGTCCTCGACCGCCGGTCTGCTTTTTATGCCGGCCCTGAACTTCGGCGCGCTGCGTGATGGTCTCTTTATACGGAACCTTTGGCGGATGCAGCGTTACTTCGACTCCATAACGTTTCCTCAGTTTCTCGACCACGGTTTCCACGTGAAGCTGGCCGGAGCCGGAGAGCAGAAACTCTTTCGTTTGTGCATCGCGGCTGAAATGAAGTGCCGGATCCTCTTCGAGAATCTTGTGCAAAGCCACGCTGATCTTCTCTTCGTCCTGACGCGACTTAGGTTCGATGGCAAACGCGATCGCGGCTTCGGGGTACTCGACGGGATCATAAACAATTGCCGCTTGCTTGTCTGACAACGTGTCGCCTGTCTGCGTCTCTTTCAGTTTTACGCAGGCAACAATATCGCCGGCGTGGGCTTCGGTTAACTTGTCGAGTTGCTTGCCCTGAATCGAGTGTAATGCTCCCAGTCGTTCCATTGATCCACGAGAAGAATTCAAGACCGTGGCATCGTTTTGGAGCTTGCCGCTGATGATCTTCATGATGTTGATGCGGCCTGCGAACGGATCAGCGACGGTGCGGAAACAGTAAGCGGAGAAGGGTTCGCCGTCGCTGTACTTGCGCGCGATTTTGTCGGCCTCCGGTGCTGAGTCAGCGGGCCGACCGTATTCCGCTTCGTGATGCGCCGGGTCGGGCGCGTAATCCACGATGCCGTTGAGCAGCGCGCGCAGGCCAACCTGCGTGATGCTCGAGACGGCAAACACGGGACACAGTTTGCTCGCAGCAATCGCTTTATTGATGTTCGGCAAAATGTCTGCTTCGTCCAACGTCCCTTGCTCGAAATACTTCTCCATCAACGCGTCGTCAGATTCCGCTACTAGTTCGACGAGGCGCTCGCGCGTTCGTTCGACAACGTCGCGGCCCTCGCCCGGAATATCGATCTCCTTCGCCTGTCCGTCCGCTCCGAGTTCATAGGCCTTCATGTGGACGACATCGACGACGCCACGAAAATCCTTCTCTTTTCCGATTGGGAGGGTAAAAGGAATAATCGCGCGGCTGAAGACGTTCTGGGCACTTTCAAGTGCTTTACCAAAATCTGCGTGCTCCTTATCCAATTTTGTGATTACCATTATTCGCGGAACGATAAACTCGTTGGCGTAGGCCCAGGTCTTCTCGGTTTGGACCTCGACGCCTTTGACAGCGTCCACAACGACCATAGCGCAGTCGGCAACCCGCAATGCTGGACGCGCGTGGGAAATAAATGCGGCGTAACCCGGCGAATCAATAAAATTCAATTTGGTATCGCGATGTTCCAGGTGGGCCAAAGATGTGTTCAGCGTAATCTTGCGTGCGATGGAATCGTCTTCGTAGTCGGTAACGGTCGTGCCTTCATCAACTTTTCCCCAACGCGGTGTGGCGCCGGCGACGTAGAGAAGCGAACTGATTAGTTGCGTCTTCCCTGCGTCGCCATGTCCAATGACGGCAAGGTTGCGAATGAATTCAGTCGGATAGGCTTTCATATTGATTCCTTTCAGGCATGCGGATTTGGCGAAGGATACCCATCCCTTTCGTGCTGTAAGAGCCCGACGATTTGGCAGGATGTGTTCCGGATTGGTTAGTAATTTATCCGAGCGGGAAGGGTAAGGCAAGCTGGACCGCTGAGAGGGCAAGGGATGCACTTTTTCCCGCCAAGCTCACCTCTGAAGTCAGAAAGTCTCATACAAGTTTGAAAGTCTTATACAAGCCTGAAAGTCCATTCAAGTTTGAAATTCTCATACAAGCTTGAAAGTCTCATGCAAGCTTGAAAGTCTCATGCAAGTTGAAAGTCTCACAGTCAGGAAGGCGGACCCTGTCCCGCTTCCAGTTTTCCAACCACTCACTTCCCAAATCAGCTCACAAGTGAGAAGTCTCAAACTTGAAAGGTTGGGCTTGCCTTGAGTAGTTGGAAAACTTGAGCCTTCCTGACAGTTGAGACTTTCAGACTTGAGAGATACCGACAGATGAGTGGTTGTGAAACTGAAGCGCAGAAAGGGTCCTCTTTCCTGACTGTGAGACTCCTCGGCGGCTGTGTGCCACTCTAAATGAATGGTCATTCATCGGCTTCTTCAAGCCACCTTCTCCTACCTTTCCGCATCTGAATTGCGAACAGAAAGGGTTCCGCAGAGTTCGGAAATAGGTAAGAAAAACCATGTTTTATCGAAGATTAATCTCAGTAGTTTCAGTTTTTGCAGTGCTGTTTGCGCTCAGTGCAATGGCTTCCGCAAAAACCGTAAATACGTTCGACAAGAAGGAAAAGAAAGCGGCGGTAGTTACGCCTCTCAACATCGCAATTTTGATTCAGGATGATCTCGTCTCGCAGGTGGGCAACGAATTGAATGTGACCCGAGACTTCATCCGATCGTTGCCGCAGGGATCTCACGTGATGGTTGGTTACATCACGACCGGAACGTTGCAAGTGCGACAGCCGTTCACGACAGATCTCGATAAGGCAGCGAAGTCGCTCAGAATTTTGCGCTCGAGTCCGAGCGCCGCGGCTTTCAACCCGTATGTCGAAGTCATTGAAGCATTGCGCACCTTCGACAATCTAGCGGGCCGTAAAGCTGTGCTCTTGATCTCTGACGGGCTTGATACGTCGCGCGGCTTTGACTTGAGTTCAGCTGCCAACACCATCGACTTGAAGAGGGCTGTGCGTGAAGCTAATAAACGCGATGTCGCGGTCTATACCTTCTACGCACCTTCGACGGGTTACACGAGTCGGAGCCGGCTGGCAGCGAGTTATGGGCAGAGTTCACTCAACCGGCTTGCTGATGAAACTGGCGGGAAGGCTTTCTTCCAGGGGACGAGTGGCTTTGTGAGTTTCGATTCATACTTTCGGCGTCTGCGGGAGGCGTTGAACGATCAGTACGCGCGCGCTTCCTAAAAACGCAACCATCAACTGAATCAAAGATGCCGTCGAGGACCTTTCTCGACGGCATTGCTCTGTAGTAAGGAAGGGGGAGCCATGGCCCTCACAACGGAAGCAGCTGATAACGGCCCGTCGGAGCTAGACAGCATGATAAACCTGGCCTACTGAGATCAATACGACCTCTTCTGACAACGCCTCCATGGCGGCGCCCTTCAACTCGCGCACGTATGCTGCCACGGTGTCAAAGTTGGTTGAAAGAGCTAACGAGGCATCGGAGTAGATCAGGTTAATTCGATCGGGAATGCGATCACCCGTTTCAGAGAGATAACTGCCCTCAATTCCTCTCACGATGCTGCACCCACCAAATGCGTAGGTTAATTCCTATTCAAACGAGCGTAGTAGGTTTGGGTATTCCGCGGATGGAAGATCAGGAAGATAGATCTCGACTCTTACTCGTTCGAGCAGTGGCAAGGAACCGCTCCTTTCGCATGGCGAACGCTTTCATTCGCTTCAACGCTTCGTCCTTCGAAATTTTCGCGCGGCGAGGACGCTCAACTATAGTTTCTTTGCTGCTTTTCAACTCCTTCATAGCTCCATTTTGCATCGACGTTCGAACATGTCAACGGACCGCCCAATATCCGGCTTAACCCGATAAACGCAAGAAACCAAGCATTCAATCTGCCGATTGTCGAAGACGCGGCTCGCGGCCGCTTCGTTATCTAGTCCGGCGATAGAATTGTTTCCTAAGCGTCCTTTGCCGACTCATCTTCCGTACCAGCTGACGATTGAATACCTCTCTCCCCACGTCACAGGGGCGACCTCGTGAGTCGTCTCCGAATGAAAAGCGACCAGTGTGCCTGTCTGGCCTGTTAACCAATATTGTCCCCCTCTACGACCCGGGCGCCATTCAGTAAAGCCGAGTGCGCCGCCTGTGTAATGGCCTGCCTCAGGGATCTCAGATTGTTGGTTAAGAAAGATCACCACTGATATCTGGCGCGACCGCTCCCGGTCACTCCGCAGCAGGCCGGTATTGCCATCCTGGTGCGCGACAAAGAAGTCTCCCACACGGTAGCGCAGAAACTGCGGCTCTTCACAGTCCCTGATGGTCAGCCCGAAATGCGCCCCAACCTTTTCCCGGATCTCTAAGAGTTGTCGCCTGACGCGCTCAACCGTCTTCGGTGAAGGCGCTAGCCTCGCGACCTTCCGGACTCTCTCATCAACAGAACCCGATTCGCCCAGACCGTAAACCGTGGCCGAGTCTTCAGCGGCGCCCGAGAGCTCCGCAATGAGTTCGCCGCATATTCGCGCGTTGAAGAAGCCTCTCGCGAGGTACAGGTTGAAGTCAACGATCGCTTCAGGCGTCATCATCTAACTTGCCCCACATCTCAGATTGGAACTTCAGGCTTAACCCCACCAATCGCCGCTTGATAAACGTGGACTACTGAGCTCAATACAACTTCTTCTGACACCTCCATTAAGCCTTTCGCGTCATGGCCCTCTCCTCCCGACGCTAGCTTGCAGCACGAACCAGAGCGGCCTCCGCGTCGCGCCGTCGCGTCATGCCCCGCTCGATTTCGGTCCCGACCCACAGTCGCTTCATGAGGCGAATCTGTCGCGCGATCTAAGCGTAGTCTTTTGCGAGTACGAGGCCTCGGATCGCGCGCATCTCCGTCCGACGAGTGCCGCTCATGTCCGCCCCGCGGTTAAATATCAGTGAGAGCAACGCCCCCTGGGCGTTCGGGTGAAGTTCATCCACGCCGGGGAAAGCCCGCTGCGTTATCTTCCAAAATGTCGGGATCGTTACGCCCCGATAGACCGTGAAAGCGGGTGCCCAAGGAACAACGAGGTCACGCACGGAGGCGAGCGCGTCGCGTGCTCTTGTTCCCGTCTTACCCGCCACGGTGATGAGCCGATCCACCGTAGCAACGCCCAGGTGCGGCGACCAGTCTCGCCGGATCGTCGGAGCGGTGTTATAGCCTAGATCGTATCCGACGCCGATGGTTACGCCCGACGCCTCCTTCGGCCAAATCGGCGACTTGAGTAAACGGTTGTAATAGACCTCCCCGCCGCCTACCTCGAAATCAAGTATCAACTTCATGCTGGCCTCGTTAAGTTCCATGTCTTGTCCATTTCCTCCTTATCATCGACGCCGAGCGTAAATCACTGACCTCCTCGAACGCGCCCCGCACTCTTGCATGACATAGCGCATCGAGCTTCGCTCCAACGACTGTTGGTTGCGCTGTTCGTAATGGCGTCATATTCCTAACTATATTTCAGCCACTTGATTAGTTCCGGCACTGTGGGTGGTTTGCCGTACATAAGCACCCCGACGCGGTACAGTTTAGCGGCTACCCAAACCGCTCCCAGCGTGGTCGCAATCGTCGATAAGATTCCAAGAACAATTTGCCATAACGGAGGCTCCTGAATCGCAATTCTCATAAACATGGCGAATGGAGTGAAGAACGGGAAAAGTGAAATAGCGATTGCCAAACCGCTATCTGGTTTACGCCAAACGAAACCTGATGCTGCCAAAGCTAGAAATATCAACAGCATCAAAGGGATCTGCATTCGTTGTCCGTCTTCTTCGTCTGAAACCAACGCTCCTACCGTTGCATACAAAGTCGCGTAGAGGAAATAACCCAACAGGAAAAAGACTACAAAGAAGAACAACAACGAAATTGAAAGTTGCGGCAGCCCGAACTTGCCCAGCGCGGTTAATTGGTTTGCGCTGAGAACGCTCAAGAGAATCCCGCAAACCGCCCAAATTGAATATTGCGTTAGACCAACTAAACCGACGCCGATAAGTTTACCCAGTAGTAACGGAAAGGGCGCTACAGAAGAAACTAACACCTCCATCAAAACGTGACTGCTTCTCTTCGATAACTGCACTCATTATGCTGCCGCCATAAGCAAAAACCGTAAGCGAAAGAATACCGAGCAAGAACAAAGCAGGAATGATTCTTCCCCAGGTTTCGCCCTCCCCGCGTTCGTTGAATTTTTCTATCACCAGCTTTCGCTTTAGTTCCCCAATTTGTTTAAGGTCAAGACCTGCGCGTTGCATCCGCTGCTCGGCGACAGCAGTACTAAAGGCGCTTTCCACGCGCCTTTCGAGAATTAGATTGCCCTGATTCTTCGCGTGATAGGTAATCCTTCCTTCGTCGAGTACGGAGGTCGGAATCACAATGTAGATATCCAATTTGCCTTGGCTTATATCGTTGTTTAGTTCCTGCTTACTGGCTTCAAGTTGATCTCGGCTAATAGGTTTGCGCCGCATTTGAAAACGGTCGAGACCCTCGCTTTCCGTCGTCAATAAAGCTTCGGCGCGTTCGTATATTCTGGCCTCTCCCGTTTGGTCGAGGACCGCCAAGGTGTAACTCGTGCGAGTAGTTTTTCCTGTTAAGAGTGCGGGCAGGAGAATTAGCGATGCGAACAAAAGAGGCGTGAGAATTGTGCCGACAACAAAACCCTTTGATTTTACTCGCGTCGAGTACTCACGTTTGATAATGAGTAGAAGCTTGGTCATAGGCTGGAACATCTTTCCCACAAGCGAAGCAGCCCAACGATGATGCACCCTCAGCTCCGGCGCGCGATCAGCTTTCAAACTTCGCTGGGAGAATGAGGTTTTGAAAAGCATGCTATCGCGCCGTCAGCCTGCAAGGCTTTTGTTCGGCGCGCAGGTGGCAAGACATTTCACCCCAAATCCAAGAGTCGCCGGCCATGCACTACCGCAGCGATTGTAATGCCCTCTTCTTCAATACGATAGATGACTCGATAACTGTAAGCGAACCATTCTCGAATGCTTTCATCTGCTATTTCAGGAACTACGCGGCCAGAGTGGGGGAACTGTGAGAGGCTGCGTGCGGTGTGTGGAGAATCGTCTTCAGTACTGCGGCAGCATAGGCGGCAGAGTCAGCGGCAATGTACTGAGCTATCGCTTCGAGATCTTCGACTGCTCGTGGAGACCAGGCTACTCGGTAAGCCATTTCCCTAATCGCCGCTCAACCTCTTCGTGGGAGACTGTGCCCTGAGAATCGGCAGCCTCCAATCCATTTCGCACCTTCTCGATCACATAGAGATGATACTGAATGTCCTCGAGCGAGCAATCATCGGGCAACTTGCTTAACAGTGATTGGACTTCCTGCTTTGCAGTACTCATGATGGCAAGCAATTTACCATAGAACTGAATCAGGACAGCAAGCACCGCACGCTGCCTTAAACTGCGGCGCGATCAGCATTCAAGCTCCACTTTCCGCCATCAAGAGGAAATGTAATGAGACTCTTCGTCAAGAGACAGGAAACGCATCAGGCACGGCGGCGATAGAGGTCGGCGTTCTTCTTGAGCACATAATCAGCCGAGCTGCGGAATTCCGCTTCGAGCTGCGCGGCTTCTCCTCGATACTCAGAACCAATAACTGTTCGGGTGAAACACTGAGGCGCTCCGCAACCTGCTGCAGTTTCACAGCGGTTTGCTCTGGCAAGTGAATTTCAAACATTTTCGGCGCCACCTGCAAGGCTCTGTGCGGTGTCGTTGGCGAGGAATTAGGCGGCTCGCAATAAGGACTTTTCAACTGACTTTGGTAATTCCACAGAAACGAAATATTGGGCTGGATAAAGATAATCTTCACCGCTCTCGTCCACTACCCGGATGTCACCCTCAGTGGCTGCGTCCGCATCTGGCAGCACCCGGTAGATCTTATGTAGCTCTAGCGAGGCCGGATAATCAGCATTACCAACGCAGACGGCGAATTTGAGGACGGGCTTTCTTTGACTCATACAAATTAATCCAGATAAAGCTTACGCTTCATTTCCTTTCGGCCTATCCCGTGGGCCTCATACCAATGCAATCTGCTAACCGTATTCTACCGCTTCTGAGGCGGAGTTATCTCGCTTCTCATAATAACGCCGAGCGCAAATAATCTGGCAACTGAGTTTCTAATCCTCATCGTCGAAAGTTCGGCATGATTTTCGGCAGAGGCGATGATAGACTTACGACGGTGTTAATGGGTATCAGCTAACTTCACGCAAACGGCTTCAGGAAACTTAGGGTCTCACTTCCGTAGAGTTGCATCGTGCGCGAATACTGTCTCATCGTTGAGGGGGCTTACCTCTCCGAGTCCGACGCAGACCACGCCCTGCGTGATCCATTCATTGAAGATTGGGTCGAGCAAACAGGTCGCTTTCGCGTCCACAACATGGGCGAGATTCAGATTACAGCTGGCGTCACACTTGGCTCGCTCGGCATTGTGATGCTTGACGATCGTATGTTTGAAATAGCGAGTACGGATCCGGAACATCCTTTGACGGAGCACAAGGCGAAGGGCGTTGCCGAAGCGCTGCGACGACAGGACATGTTTGATGAGATTAAGGTAGAGCCGCGAGCGGAAGAGTTGGGCGAGTAGTTGTCACACCTGCAAGAAAATCGATTCCTAAATGGACGAGTAGTCGCAATGATCGGCGACATCACGACACAGGAAGTTGATGTGATCGTGAATGCCGCCAATTCGACACTGCTGGGTGGTGGCGGAGTCGACGGCGCGATTCACCGTGCGGGCGGCCCGCAGATTTTGCGCGAGTGCCGTCACATCCGAGACACGCAATATCCTGAAGGCCTGCCCACCGGTGAAACTGTCTTGACGAGCGGCGGTAATCTTCCGGCTGCCAAAGTGATCCATACGGTTGGGCCAATCTATGGAACGCATCAAGGAAGGGAAGCCGAGTTGCTCGGGGCTTGTTACCGCAATTCGATCGTGCTTGCTTGCGCTCATGGTCTGACAACCATTGCATTTCCGGCAATCTCCACGGGCGTCTACGGTTATCCGCGTGTTGAAGCCGCCGCCGTTGCGTCTCAAACCATCGAGGAATCCTTTGCCGTTGAGAGTCGCTTGCACGAGGTGCGACTCATCTTCTTCAATCCTTCTGATCTCAGGGTGTTTCTCGATAGTCACGGGTTTAGTAAAAGGTGATCTTTACTACACCTTCGGTGTAGTGGAACCAAATGCGAGTGAAACCAAATGCGAGTGAAACCACAGGCGGCCTAGTCCATACTTTTGCAGTTGTCGCGTACAATGCGTCCCGCGCGCGCCATAGCGTAGCCCTCGATGCATGCCGGTCAATGAATATTGAAGTTCACTAACTTTACTCATGATTGAAACTACTGAACTGAAACAAACCACAAACAATACAGAACCGCGTTTGCCGCTGACGCTTGAATCACTTGAGCGTCTGTCATGGAATTATTGGTGGAGTTGGTCACGCGACGGCGCGAGCATCTTTCGCGATTTGGATCCAGAAAGCTGGGAAGAGTGTGAACACAATCCACGGTTGTTGCTGAGACGCGTATCAGATTTTCGCCTCGCACAAATGGCGACTGATCCGGATTATCTCGAGCGATTAGACACACTGACGCGCGCTTTCGACGAGTACATGCAACTCGGCGCCGACGATGCTTTTGCAAAGTCGGGGATTACCGCTGAACGTCCAGTCGCTTACTTTTGCGCCGAGTATGGTGTTCACAATTCGTTGCCCCTCTATTCGGGAGGTCTCGGCATTCTTGCCGGCGATCATCTCAAATCAGCAAGCGATCTGCGACTGCCGTTGACTGCCGTCGGACTGCTTTATCGCTATGGATATTTTCGCCAGCGGTTCAGAAAAGACGGTTGGCAGGAAGAGCATTACGGCGAGACGCAAGCCGGTGAGTTGCCGATCCATGAAATCAAGGATGACGACGGCTCGCCGTTATTGATCGAGGTGCTGATTCGTTCCCGCAAAGTTCGGGCAAGAGTTTGGCGCGCAGATGTCGGACTCGTTCAGCTGTACTTGCTCGACACGAACATTTCTGAGAACGAGGAGACTGATCGCTTTGTGACGGGCCATCTCTATGGTGGCGACCGCGAAACGCGGATCGTCCAGGAGATGCTTTTGGGGATAGGCGGCGTACGACTCTTGCGAAAACTCGGGATCAAACCGCACGTCTTTCATCTTAACGAAGGACACTCCGCATTTCTTACGCTCGAGTTGGCGCGCGAACTGGTCCATGCGGGAACGCATACTTTTGCCGATGCAGCAGCGCTCGTGCGAACGCAATGTGTCTTCACCACTCACACGCCTGTCGCGGCCGGCAATGACGAGTTTGATTCGAACCTGGTGAGCCGTAGTTTCGGTGACAGCTATGAGCAGGAACTTGGGCTCACTCACGAAGAGTTTTTAGCGCTGGGTCGAATCGATCAAACTAATAAGCAAGAGAGTTTTGGTCTTACTCCTTTAGCGATTCGGATGTGTCGTTCAACGAACGGGGTCAGTAAAAAACATGGCGAGGTGTCGCGCGCACTTTGGCAAAACCTCTTTCCGCAACACACTATCGAAGAAATTCCCATCACCTCCGTCACGAATGGCGTGCACTCGCCCACGTGGGTAGCGCCGCTTTTGCGGGCGCTGTTTGAAAAACATATTGGTCAGGATTGGTTGACCAAAACGCACCACGCCAAAGCATGGGCGGCCGGTGTTGCCAGAATACCGGATGAAGAGCTGTGGCTGGTACATTCGCTCTTGAAGCAACGGCTCGTGGCGTTTGCTCGGGAGCGATCCTTTCAAGCCAGATTGGACCGTGGCGAGACGCTGGAGTACACCGAAGCGGCTCACCGACTATTCGAACCCGACAGTTTGACGATTGGCTTTGCTCGACGCGTGGCCGGTTATAAGCGTTGGGCGCTGTTGTTGAAAGATCCGGAGAGACTATTTCGGCTCATCAACAACGCAGACCGGCCAGTTCAATTCGTCTTCGCTGGTAAAGCGCACCCCCAGGACCAGGGCGCGAAACTTATCCTGCAGCAAGTGACGCAGTGGAAGCATGATCTTAAAGTCCGCGACAGCGCCGTTTTTATCCAGGATTACGATCAAGAGATTGCGAGACAGCTCGTGCAGTCCGTTGACGTATGGCTGAACGTTCCGCGGCGACCTTTTGAAGCATCGGGAACGAGCGGCGAGAAGGTCGCGATGAACGGTGGCTTGAATCTGTCCGTGCTTGATGGCTGGTGGATGGAAGGCTATGACAGAACGAATGGTTTCGCAGTTGGCGGATCGGTGGAGACCGTCGCCGGTTCCGAAACTGATGTGGGAGTTGATGTGGCTGATGCTGAATCGCTCTATCGCGTGCTTGAAGAGGAGGTCGTCCCGCTCTATTACGATCGCGATGCTGATGGTCTGCCGCGCCGGTGGCTAGCAATGATGAAGCGCTCGATTAAGACGCTGGTACCGGCGTTCAACAGCGACCGCATGGTACGTGAGTATGCGGAACGAATTTATCCGTAAAAGACTATTTTCCATTGATCATTTGGCAGTGCTCATTTGTGATTTCAGGGTCGCCCTTTCCAGCATTGCAAACCTGTGAAGTGCGCACTATAGCCAGTCGGTTAGTTCTCTTCAAACTTCAAAGCGCTGACAAGTCAGCGCACTCCAAAGGCTCCGCATTTCGTAGCTTGCCAAATAGCGATGTCTTCCTAAATGACAAACGAGAACTGGCAAATGATCAATGGAGAATTCTCTTCTTTGCCCCTTTGCCAGCTCCCACCCGCATTAACCCTCCCAACCAGTGTCTATGCTAGACTAGCCATCTGACGCCATAGTTCGTTCCCCCGCTCCGAGCTATTCTTGAGTGTCTCGCAAACGCGGCACTCGCGTCGACCTCGAAGTCAGATGAAATACTGCACAGTCTGCAAAGCCAAATACGAAGACAGCGTCAGCTTTTGCCCGGTTGATGGTGAAGTGTTGGATGACGATCCGTCGTCCATCGTCGACACCGTCCTCGACGGCCAATACCAGATCGAATCGATGCTGGGCAAAGGTGGCATGGGCGCCGTCTATAAAGCGCGCCACATACTGCTTGGCGATCGAGTCGCCATCAAAGTTCTCCCTCCCGAAGTCCGCACCAATGCCGAATGGCTTCGTCGTTTTCGTCGCGAAGGTCAGGCGGCCCGACGTTTTCGTCATCCCAACGCAGTTACCGTTTACGATCTCCGCACCGCAGCCGACGGCACCATCTACATGGTGATGGAGTATGTCGAAGGCCACACGCTCGATGCTGAGATAAAGAAGCGTGGTCGTTTCAGTCCCGCTGATGCGGTGAAGACCCTTGAGCCAATCATGAGTGTCTTGAACACTGCTCACGCGATGGGTGTTGTGCACCGCGATCTGAAGCCGGAAAACATCATGATCGGCAAGGACGGAAACGATGGCGAGTCCGTCGTAAAGCTGTTGGACCTGGGCATCGCCAAGATGCGTGAGATTGCCGGCTCAGATAACGGCGGCACAACGGCGCTGACCATGGCGGGCCAGGTGTTGGGAACGCCGTATTACATGTCGCCCGAACAGTGGGGCGAGATTCCCCGCGACGGGAGTTCGGAGATCGACGGTCGCGCCGATCTTTACAGTCTCGGACTGGTGTTCTACGAGATGATTGCCGGTCGCCGGCCATGTGGGGGAACAACTCTTTCTGAGTTGCGTCGCGAACACGTCAGCGAAAATCTCAAGCCTTTGAATGAAGCGGTTCCGACGGTGTCGGCTGCATTCAGCGGCGCTATCGCACGGGCGACCGCCAAGGACCGCGACGATCGGCAAGCTACTGCGGGAGAGCTGGCGGCAGAACTCAAAGCGGCAGTAGAAGGCGGCGACACGCTGCTTCTCGACCGCACTATTGCTGATCTTCCGCACGGTGACTCGTCTTCAGCACGTACCGCGGGAATGGAATCAGCGAGTGAGACGCATTCTGATGTGAACGCGCCAACTATCCTTACGATGGAATCGGCTTCCACAGGCAGCCCGTCGAGTGCTACTGCGAAGCATTCAGCACCTCCAGCGACCTCCGCGCCTCGACCAACACCGCCGCCGCCACCGGCTTTTGATCGTCCGCTGGCATCGTCTGCCCCCACCGTCTTTGAATCAGGAGCACTGGCGGACCCAGACATTACGGTCGCGCAGGTTTCGAAACCGGCAGTCTCTAGACCGAGTGTTGTTCCAGCGCCGGTTACGCCTCAGCCGCCCGCGAAACGCGGTTCGATAGTTCTCATTGCAGTTGGTGCGTTGCTCTTGTTGCTGGTAGTTGCGGGAGTTGGCGGGTTCCTGCTGTTCAAATCAAACACAGGAACGACGCCTGCGAATCCCGGGAATAAGCCTGTTGATTCGAATACAGCCGTTCCAGTGAGCAGGGAGGTTGGCAGGTACTGGCTCGAATTGCTTCAGGATTCTCCGGCTGCAAAACCAATCCGCGTTGCGGGTATCGAACCTTTGGCTTCGGCTCAAAAGTTAAGGTTTCATTTTCAATTTGGTAGCGATGGTTACGTCTATCTGGTTGGTCCGGGCGAGGGGAATCAACCGACGGCGTTTCTGACGTCCAAGCCGATTCCGGAATCGGGGTTGACGACTAACCAAGTCAGCAAGGGCAGTGCTTTCAGTTTTCCATCAGGCAGTTTTTCGGATGGTGTGCCGCGCTCGCTGACGCTGGACTCAAAGCCGGGCACCGAGCAGTTTGCGGTCGTTTTTTCCCCTACCCCTTTAACCTCTCCGGCGTTCCTGAACCTGCCGGTGACAGGACAGCCACTGAAGGCCGCAGATCGTGCTGAATGGGAGGACTTTTTGGCAAAGTATAAGGGCTCAGCACCGACAACTGAATTAAACGACGCAAAAAGCGGCGAGCCTTTCGTCTTAATTAAGGTGCCCCAGGCGACTAACAATGGTGAAACCGTGGTTTTCTCGATTCGTATCGAGCATAAATGACCGGATAAAGTCCAAAGTCCAAAGTCTAATGTCCAATGTCCAATGTCCAATGTCCAATGTCCAATGTCATCTGAGATACTGAGATCTGAGACTTGAGATCTAAGATCTGAAATTTGAGATTTGAGATAATTTGGGACTCATCACAGATTTAGAATTAACCAGGGAGATTTAAATGAGGAGATTTTCATTTCTGCTGTTGGTGGTTGGACTGGCTGTATGCGCCGGCTGGAACTTTGGCGCGGTGCTGGGTCAGGAAGAGACTGATGATGTGCGCGGCGCTTTTCTCACGACGCGACCGAAGAAGAACGACAAGCCAGTCGAGAAGACGCAAAAGCCAAATCGAAAGCGCGAAATTCTGCAACAGCACGAACACGATCGCGCCGAGAAACGCGCCGATCGGATGCTTCATGCCTCCGAGGACGGCGATGACCAGCACGTTGATGAGCCAGCTCGTCCCGATCGAGCCTGGCGTGATGAGGCCGTTGTACCAGGTGAACAGGATGCCGCCGATCGCTGCGATCAGCCCGGCGAGCGCGTACGCCGCCACGCGATGCGCGGTGACGTGGAAGCCCAGCGAGTTCATCCGCCTCGGATTGTCCCGGATGCCCTGAAGCACGATGC
>JANNON010000409.1:0-23690 GCA_031399105.1 Blastocatellia bacterium
GAAGGACAGTAAGATTCTCGAGCCTGCTTACGACGACTCGCTGGGTGTCACCGCTGCCTTTAATCTCAATCTGTTGCTCCGAGTGAATCGGGAACTCGATGGGGACTTTGATCCACGAGAGTTCAAACATCACGCGTACTACAACGAAATCCTGGGCCGCGTTGAGATTTACATCGAAAGCACACGCCAGCAGACAGTGAGAATTAAGACCCTGGACATGGAAGTAAGCTTCGCCGCAGGTGAGCGGGTGCACACGGAGAATTCCCATAAGTATGATCTAGGGGACATTGAACGATTGGCTGCGGAGAACGGATTTAAATGCGCGCGCACCTGGCTGGATTCTCAAGAACGATTCAGCAGTAACCTGTTGCGCGCTGTGTGATTTCCAAGTCCCGGCGACTTTGTAGGGGTGTTCCTCCGTGGGCACCCCTTGTTTCCAACATCCTCCTGGCTGGGAAGTTTACGTGCGGTTTGCTCAATGCTATCGCCGCGCTCTAACTTCACCTTTCAAGAAAGTAAAGCAGGCCATACACAGCCAGGATAATCATTCCGCCAAGAGTAAAGTCTCGCCAATGGTGTTTGAGCCAGCGAGTCGAGTGGTGTCTGACACGCACGCCGTAATGGGGCGATAACGGCATTTCGGAGTACTCCTTGATGTCAGAGGTTGTATAGCGCGAGGAAGCCGGGGCTTATATCACATCCACTAATTGGTAGGCCAACTTTTTTGGAGTGCCCGCACTCCAGGAAAATAGTTTTCGATGAGTCAATCCAACAGCGACCCGCTGGTTGAGTTTCGCGATGTCACTTACCGAGTGCCTGGCCTTCCTGCTCCAATAATTTCCAACCTGAATTTTTCAGTTAAGCCAGGCGAAACCTTGGTATTGCTTGGTGAGTCAGGTTGCGGCAAGACCACGACGCTTAAACTAGTGAATCGCCTATTGTTGCCGAGCTCTGGCAAGGTCCTGGTGGAAGGCCGAGCGACAACTGAGTGGGATCCAATCCGTTTACGGCGACGTTCCGGTTACGTAATCCAGGATGCTGGTCTCTTTCCCCACTTCACCGTCGAACGGAACGTCTCGCTCGTGCCGGTACTGGAAAATTGGGAGTCAGGTCGAATCAAGCAAAGAGTCGCGGAGTTGCTCTCATTGGTTGGTCTCGAGCCGGAACAATTCGCAAATCGGTATCCAAGAGAATTGTCAGGCGGGCAAAGACAGCGCGTGGGCGTAGCGCGAGCCCTGGCGGCAGACCCGTCACTACTACTGTTGGATGAACCGTTCGGCGCCCTCGATCCGCTGACGCGCGCGAGTCTGCAAAAGGAGTTTGGCCAACTCGCGAAGCGTCTGCAAAAGACGGCGATCTTTGTCACTCACGATCTGCGGGAGGCGTTGTTACTGGGAACTCGAATCGGTCTGATGCGAGCCGGAAAATTGTTGCTGCTGGAAACTCCTGAAGGATTTTCAAATTCGAAGGACGAGTACGCGCGTTCATACCTGGAAACGCTTTCTTTGCCGCCAGGAGGCGCGCTATGAGCCTCTTTAACTTCCTGCAACAGAATTGGGCCGAGCTGCTCACACTGTTGCGGCAGCATCTCGTGCTCGTGCTCTTGTCGACTCTTGTGGCAGTGCTGATCGGAATCCCGACTGGCATCCTGTTGACCCGCCAACGATCGCTTCGTGGACCAATACTCGGCATCGCGAATGTGATGCAGACTGTCCCAAGCCTAGCCCTCTTCGGCTTTCTAATCCCACTGCCGTTTATCGGCGGAATTGGTGCGCGACCGGCGATCATCGCTTTGGTGCTTTATGCATTGCTGCCAATCATCCGCAACACCGTGACGGGAATACTCGGTATCGACCCGACTGTTCGTGAAGCGGCTGTGGCGATGGGGATGACTGATCGACAGATCCTCCGACAGGTTGAACTGCCATTGGCGATGAGTGTGATTCTCACGGGAGTCAGAGTCTCGATGGTGATTTCGGTGGGCGTCGCAACGATTGCGGCCGCAGTTGGAGCGGGTGGCCTCGGCACCTATATCTTTCGGGGCCTGCGGCAGAACGATCACAACTTATTGCTGGCGGGAGCTGTCCCGGCCGCCTTGATGGCTCTGACAGCGGACTTTGCGCTCGGTCTTGCCGAACGAAAGTTTTCGCTCAATGCCACGCGGCCAAGCTCGCGCGTTCGCACAATTGCAGTCGCGGCGATTGCGATAGTTCTAATCGGCAGCGCCATCGTTTTATTTGGCGGCTATCGCACAGAACAAGCGCCAGGAGGCCGCCGGCGAGTGGTCGTGGCGAGCAAAGATTTCACCGAATCAGTTCTGTTGGCGGAAATCGGCGCGCAATTGCTCGAAGCAAAAGGCGTGGCGGTGGTTCGCAAATTCGAACTCGGGGGGAATCTCTCACATGAAGGACTGGTCTCCGGCGAAGTCGATGTTTATCCGGAGTACAGCGGAACGGCGTACACCGCGATCCTTCACCATTCACCGATCACGGATCCGCGTGCGGTTTACAATCAGGTGAAAAGTGAATACGCGGAGAAGTTTGGCGTTGATGTCGGTCCACCGCTGGGCTTTGAAAATACTTTCGCAATCCTTATTCGTGGCGCTGAGGCGAGAACACTTAACCTAAAAACCATCACCGAAGCCGTGCCGCATGCGCGAAAGTGGCTGGCGGGGTTTGGGCAGGATTTCATGTCGCGCGCGGACGGCTATCCGGGTTTTTCACGCGCTTATGGGTTGACGTTTGCTGAGCAGCCGCGGGAGATGGATCTCTCGTTGACTTACGTAGCGCTGGCATCAAGGCAGGTCGATCTGATCGCGGGCAATTCTACCGAAGGACGGATTGCAGCACTCGATCTGTTTCAGCTCGCAGACGACCGGCACTACTTTCCGCCTTACGAAGCAATCTTCCTTGCGCGCCGGGATGCATTGACGCGAGTACCCGCTCTGCGCGAGATCATGAGGTTACTGGAAAATGCGCTTTCGACAGAAGAGATGCGGCAGTTGAATTATGAGGTTGACGCGAATAAGCGAACGCCGGCGGAGGTGGTGCGGGAATTGATCGAGAAGAAGGGATGGGGGAAGTAGGGTACTCTAGTTTCAGGGAATATGCTGAAAACGAAGCTGGTTTGTTCTTATCGATCATTCATCATTTGACAGTGATCATTTTTCATTTTGATCTTCGGTTTCCGGTGTTGTTTGGCAATTGATTAGAGCTTGGAGCTCTGTCTGGTTGTTTGAGATCTCAGATCTCAGATTCTCAGATCTCAGATCTCAGATCTCAAATTGGAATAAGAAGAAAGTTCAGAGTTCAAAGACCTAACGGCCGAAATCCAAAACCAGAGATCTGAGACCCTGAGACCTGAGACCTGAGACCTGAGACCAAAGTACCAAGTCCCAAGTTCCAAGTTCCAAGTACCAAGTTCCAAGCACAAAGCACCAAACACAAAGTTCCAAAATTCAACGGAGTAAACAATGACCTTAATCGATGTTCTGATTCTGCTTCTTGTGGCAGGGATATGCGGCGCTTTGGGCCAGGCGATCACCGGTTACACGCGTGGAGGTTGCCTGGTTTCGATTGCGCTCGGATTTGTTGGCGCACTCCTCGGAGTGTGGCTGTCGAGAAAATTGGGTTTACCTGAACTCTTCGCATTCAGGATTGGCACGACGACGTTTCCGATCATCTGGTCGATAATCGGTTCCGCACTCTTCGTGGCGCTCATTGCACTTTTGGCGAGAAGATCTTGACGAAATGTGCCGGTGTTCGTGGCGATCATCAGCGGCACTGCTCAAATGAATAGCACGGAAGTGAGCGTTTCCGTGCCATCCCTTCTTGCGTTGCCTTCTTAATCACACCTTTTGCTTAGCCGCCATCGCCAGTAGGCTGATCGCTCTTGACTGGTGCTAACGTTCCACCACCGCCACCGCCGCCATCACCTCCGGTGGGCGGATCGCTCTCAGGCTCCGGTTCTGGCGGCGGCCCTTCAGGGACGTTCGCTCCGCCGCCGCCGCCATCACCGCCGGTTGGCGGATCGCTTTTGACTGGTTCGTCTTCTCTGGGCTCAAGATTGTCGGTATTCATCTGTGGGATCTCCTTTGTGGGATTTGGAGTGTGGGATTCGGTTGAAATTCATCAACCGAGTTTGCTGCTGTAATACTGAATGTCCGCTCTCGTTAGATACAGTTTATAGGCCTCAGGGTTCCATTTTTTTTCCAACTGCTCGCGAACTTCTCGTGCTTTGACGAAATGAGTTTGAGAATTGATCCCGTTGCCACTCTTCGCGCTCGCTAAACCGGCGATCAACCAGGCGCGCCATTCAGATTCGAGTTGTCCGTTTTTCGCGAAACGCTCAGTCCCCTGAGTGGCGAGTCGGAGTGCCAGCTCCGCTTCACCGTGTTCCAACGCCGCTTCGGCGTGAGCGAGTAACGAACGAGATATCAGTCCTTCGTCTTTCGAATCGGCGGCCTCTTTCGCTGCCGCTTCGCATAGCTTGAGTCCTTCGCGAGTTGCGCCCGAGAGAGATTTAGCCAGTCCGAGAGTGTATTTCGCTTCAATAGAAACGGTGGGGTATTGGGTGCCGGCGAGTTTGATCGCCTCTTCGCTTCCTTTGATAGCGTCCTGAAACTTGCGAGCCGACAAATGAATCTGAGCGCGGCTTAACTGGATGTCCGGTAAAAGCGCTTTGTAAGTCTTGTCAGGTCGACTGGCAATTTGAAAGGCTTCGTCTAATGCTGCACGGGACTTGTCTGGTTCTCCCAGACGCCAAAGAATGTTTGCACGGTTGTGCTGGTTATAGGCTATCGAAATAGACGCGCCCAGTGATCCATTTAAGACATGACTTTGGTCGTAATTTGAAAGTGCTTCCGTGTAGCGCTCCTGCTCGATCTCAACTGCACCGATATCGGCGTGTGTAAGCGCGATCTCGGGTTGGTTGCTGGTCTGCTGGGCCAGCTCCAGCTTTCGTTGCAGGGCATTCAACGCCGCCTGGTAATTTCCCTTGCGGCGATTCCCACGGGCGATCTCCGAAAGACAAATTGTGACCTGTCTTCTGTAGTTATACTGCTGAAAGAATTCGTATGCCTGTTCGACTAACTCGAGGCCTTCGTCGGTCCGCAACCGATTAATATACATGCCACCCAAATTAAGCATGGCGGTCGCCTTGCGACGACGGCCTTTATTTCGATCTGCAAACTCAATGGCCTGTTTGTAATACTGCTCAGCAACATCGAAATCGCCACTCACTTTGTGTGCGTTGCCGAGTTCGATCAAACCTGCCACAGCTAAGTTCTCTAACTGTCCTCTCCGCGCGAATTCGACTGCCCTTTCGGCGTACGATCGGGCCTGGGAAGTAAGCCCGCGATTGAACGCGAGAAAACTCATCTCCAGCAATGAGCCGATCTGTTGAGACTCGTTCCCCGTCGCCCTGGCGGTGTCAAACGCCTGCTGAAACTGCTCCTGGGCTTCCTCAAACTGACCGCGACCGCGCAGTAAAATTCCGCGTTGCCTGAACAATTCCGTCAGGCCTTCAGCATTGGCGAATGCCTTGAATAGATTTTGCGCCTTGTCGAACGCCGAGCCGGCGCTGGCGAAATCAGACTTACGGGTGTAGCAAGCGCCAGCGCGCAGATACGCAGCCGCATACTCGCTATCGAGACTCGCGGCCTTCACATGACTCTCGATCGCTTTATCCCACTCCTCGTTCCGTTCATACGCTCGGCCCAGATCGAGATAGGCGCGAGCGTCGTTGCTATTGGCCGCGACCAGGTTCTTGTAGGCGCCAACGGCGGCGGGGAACTCTCGCGAGACGGTCGCGTTGATGGCATCAAAATAGAGCTCTTGATCTCGCGGAAGCAACTGGCGATTAGGAGTAAGCGCAGTGGCTCTTAGCAACGCGCTTTGGGCTTTATCGAAATAATCCAATTCCGACCAGGCTTCACCTAGATAAGCGTGGGCCAAAGCGAAGTTGGGATCCGCCTCCACCGACTTCTCTAGCGATTTGGCAGCCTGCCAGAACGCACCCTCGCGCAAAGCCTCTCTACCTTTGTTGAACCAGTCCTGGGCAATTGGGGAAGGCTGGTACGGCGCCGGCTTCCACCAACGGACGGTTGCCCAGACTGCCAGCGCGACGATCACAATTCCAATTGAAAAGGTCACTAACGACAAACGGGGACGACGAATGGTTTCCGCAATGGTAGTCAGCGCACTTTGGCGAACCTCTCGAGTGGGCGAGATGGTCCTTGTCCCGCGTACCGGGCGTCGATGCGCGTCCCCGGTGAGCGATGACGCGACTTGCTGTAAATCGTGACGCATTTCAGCGGCCGTTTGATAACGCTTCGTCACATCCTTTTCCAACGCCTTCATGGTGATCCGATCCAGCTCTTTTGTGATTGCCGGATTAACGCTGGAAGGCCGCGCCGGATTGACGTGAATGATTTGGGCGCCGATCTCGATGGCGCTCGCGCCCGAGAAGGCCGACTGGCCGGTCAAGCACTCATACAACAGAGCACCAAGCGCGAAGAGATCGCTGCGACCATCGACTGCTCTGCCGGTTGCTTGTTCCGGCGAGAGGTATAGCGGCGTACCGACGACCACGTTGCTTTGCGTTCTGGTTGCGAGCAGCGTGGCAAAGTTCCCGCCGTCCTCAGCCTCAACTCGATCGTCAAGCAACTTGGCCAGACCGAAATCCAGTACCTTCACTTGGTCACGCTCGTTAACGACAACGTTCGAAGGTTTGATGTCGCGGTGAACAATTCCCAGACGGTGGGCTTCCTCTAGGGCTTCAGCGATCGATGCCGCAACGTGTACCGATTGCAGGAGTGAGAGAGATGATTCGTCCAGGAGTTCGTGAAGGGTCTTGCCTTCCACGAGTTCCATCACGATGTAAGGCTGACCTTCCGGAGTTTCCCCGTACTCAAAAACGGTCGCGATGTTCTGATGGTGGAGCTTTGAGACGGCGCGAGCTTCGCGCAGAAAACGCGCGCGGTAAGGTCGATCGAGAGTGGACAGAAATTTGATCGCGACTCGTCGCGCCAGTTGCGTATCTTCTGCGACAAACACTACACCCATGCCACCGACGCCAAGCTTCTCGATGATCTTGTAGTGGGAAACAGTCAGGCCGATCATGGGTTAGATCCGTCGTAGCGCGAGAGATGTGGAGAAATGAGCATCCGGTCAGAGCTGAAGGAACTGCTCGCGAATGGATACTACGGTTGTCGCATTCTGCGCTAACGGTTTTGAGATTACAAGAAGGCTCTCTAGGGAACCGCGGTGTTTTAGTCGAGAGTTGTTTCGCGGATCTGTTTTTCCTGCTGCGCGCGAAACTGGTGCAGTTGATCTCTGAGGCCGGCGTCGTTGTTGGCAAGAATAGCAACGGCAAAGAGTGCGGCGTTGATTGCACCTGGTTTGCCAATGGCGAGCGTGCCGACGGGGATCCCGGCGGGCATTTGCACAGTGGCCAGCAGAGAGTCCATGCCCTTGAGCGCATCGCTCTTCATGGGAACTCCCAGAACTGGTAGCACGGTGTTCGCGGCCAGCACACCTGCGAGATGAGCAGCGCCTCCAGCAGCGCCGATGATAACTTTCAAGCCGCGCGACTCTGCCGTGGTCGCGAACTCATGAGCGACTTGCGGGGTGCGATGGGCTGAGATGACTCTGCATTCGTGAGCGACACCGAACTGAGTCAAAGTATCAGAGGTGTGTCTCATCGTGTCCCAGTCTGATTTGCTGCCCATGATCACCGCGACGAGGGGAGAAGCGGTGACACGGGGACTCGGGGACGCGGAGCTGGAAGTTGCGCTAGTTTTACCAGGTTTGGATTTTTGATTGGGTTTTGATTTGTTTGCCATTTGTCATTTGCTCACTCGATCTTACAACAGTCACTTATGCAAGAACTCGAGTATGAATGTACCAGATAGGTTTGCGATTAGATTGGAACTTATTGGACTGGCTACACTTATCGCGGTAAAGAGTTTTGCAATTAGATAAAAGCTATAAAAAGCTGTGCCCACTCATGCCCAATAAGGAATGTACTTAGCGTACCGCCGTGACGGGTTCGCTGGATCGTCAGGCTTGATCTTATTCTCATGCATCGCGTCTGAGATTATCCCTGACACCGTTTCGAGCTTAGTCTCTGGCAGATTGAACCTTTCCCGCAAGCTGCTGTTCGTCATCTTCTTTCCAGTCAAATACCGCAGAACGCAATGCCAAAAACACGCCTTAATTCGTTCTTTGCGGTCCATGTCAGCAAACCGTTTGTGGGCATAGAGAATTGCCATAGTATGACGCTCGCCTACTCGAAAGTCAGGAGCAGGTAATTGATATACCTCGGTACTGTGAATCACTCTATCGATGCCAAGCCCTTGTTCCTCGCACATTCCCAAGCGTCGCATCAAGCCTGCAAGTGTTTCGTTTCGTGACTGGTACTCATCACCAAATCTATCAGTCGGAATTATTGGCTTCCCTGGATTTAAGATCTCAAGTCGGTCACTGTATATCTCGATCGTCACCGACGTACCAGTTTCATTGAAGTCTTGATGAATTAGCGCGTTTGCGACTAGCTCCCTGATGGCTATTCCAGGGAACATCTTCACTTCTTCACGAAGAGCGGTGCCGATAACCTCGTTTGAGGGAACGTGAGAGTCAATGAAGTCTATTAAACGAAGGAAGCCCACCGCATAGCCTTTTGAACCCGGCTGAAAAACTCGACTATTCTCAAGCTTATGAGGGCCAGCATAAACGATCACAATAGGAGCCTTACGGGCAAGTCCTTCAAACTCTTCAAGCCGTTTCGCGAAAAGAATCGCGCCGAGATTGGTGATTGCATAACCATAGCTATCTTCAACTATGAGTTTTTCAGACTCAAACCTCTCAAGGACTGCCTTTTGGTTGGTAGGGTAAGGCTGTTTGAGTAGGTCGTAAAACACTTGCGAATCTAGTAGCGCGATAACATCACTCGCAGAGCACCCGGTACGTGCGATGCGCTTTAGCCAATCCGGTTTTCCCTCATCGAATATTTCTCGCAAGCGCTCAGGACGCATCGATACCAGATGCTCCCCAGAACGCATTAGATAGCGACCATCATGGTCCAGAGGTGTTCCTGGCGGTCGAGATGGAATATGGCAAACTACTACTCGTCCATCAGGATGGTGAATCTCTTCCACCCTTACGTCAAAACGAAGCGTGTCTAGAATTTGCTTCTGCATTCCGGCCGGATCGTTGACGGCCCGAGTTCCAACCACTCTCCGAGGAATGCGGTTGGTGATGCCCAGAATGAATAGTCCACCACCCTCGTTCGCTATGGCAACGCAATAGTTCATTAACTTGTTACTATCGTACTTCTCGCGAGCTTCTTTGAATTCCAGACCTTCAATTTCTTTCGGGGCTTGCATCCATTGCTCAAGTTCCTTGATGGTTGTAGTCATGCCCATACAGTTACGCAACTGAAAACTTCTCTGCGTCCACCTATGCGCCCTGGTCCAGCGAATACCCGCGCTCTCCATCAAAAGTGTAAAGATTCTCAGTCTTGATAAAGTCAAAGCGCGCGGCCGAAAGACGTTGCAGCAACGAAATAATCTGGGTGTGCTCGACTGTGCTTCCGTCCTGTTCGGCCAGGAACCGGCATCTCCAGTGATCTGAACAGAACGTCTCGGCATGACCGTCCGGCCAGACTTTGACACCGCGGTTGCTAATCATGTTGAGCTTTAGTCCTTCACCGGAAAGCTTTGCGACCGCGTTGCCCAGATCGTTTGCGGAGCCCGCACTCCAATCGAGAAACACGTCAACACCAACCAACTCTTTCTTTTCTGCAACCGCCTCGGCGGCGGCGGACGTTGCTACTGCCTTCGCTTCAGCGTTGTATTTTGCCGGCTTCAAAGTTTGCGGGTGCTGGCCCAGACGCTCGACTACCGCTTCTGCAAACTCCTTCGTCCCAACTTTCTGTTTGCTGGTCCCTTCCTTGAAGATGTCGTAAGTGTGCACTCCATCCTCGATCGTTCGCAACCAGGCGTTATGAACACTCTCGGCAACGTCAGACTGTCCGATGTGCACAAGCATCATTACCGCTCCCAGCATCAGTCCCGAAGGATTGGCGAGGTTTTGACCGGCGCGGCGTGGCGCGGACCCGTGAATGGCTTCAAACATCGAGACGAGCTCACCGATGTTCGCCGAACCGGCGAGTCCCACTGAACCGGCGATCTGCGCTGCGACATCCGACAAAACATCGCCATAGAGATTCGGCATCACCAGCACGTCGAACAATTCGGGAGTATCGGCAAGCTTCGCGGCGCCGATATCGACAATCCAATGCTCCTTCTCAAACTCGGGGTAATGCGCGCTCATCTCGTCGAAGACTTTATGAAAAAGTCCGTCGGTCATCTTCATGATGTTGTCTTTGGTGAAGCAGGTGACCTTCTTGCGATTATTCTGCCGCGCATAGTCGAACGCGTAACGAACGATCTTTTCTGATCCCGGCCGCGAGATAAGTTTGAGACACTGTGTGACCTGGTTTGTTTGTCGGTGC
Organism: Blastocatellia bacterium; assembly: GCA_031399105.1. Taxonomy (GTDB): domain Bacteria; phylum Acidobacteriota; class Blastocatellia; order Pyrinomonadales; family Pyrinomonadaceae; genus PSRF01. The sequence goes on from JANNON010000409.1 coordinate 10,516, forward strand.
TCGATGCCGGCGTAAAGGTCTTCCTCATTTTCACGTACGATCACGACGTCCATGTTCGGGTGCTTCGTTTCGACGAACGGGTGATATGAAACACACGGACGCACGTTGGCATAGAGGCCGAGAGTTTTTCTGACGGTGACATTCAGACTCTTGAAGCCGCCCCCCTGCGGAGTTGTGATCGGGGCTTTTAGAAATACCTTCGTGCGGCGCAGCGACTCCCAGGCACTGGGTTCAATGCCGGAACTGTTTCCGGCGAGATAAACTTTTTCACCGATCTCAATCACTTCGATCTTCAGTGCCGCGCCCGCTTTTTCAAGAATGTGCAGCGTAGCAGCCATGATTTCCGGACCGATGCCGTCGCCGTATGCCACAGTAATGGGAACAGAAGTTCGCATAGCAAATATTAGAGCCTCTCTAAGTCAGTCTGCTGGTAGGGATGCAGCAATATATTCGATCGAGACGCGGGCAGGCAAACGGCGGAAGAAGTGACGGGTGACAAGTGAGAAGTGACAAGTGGCAAGTGGCAAGTGAGAAGTGAGAAGTGACAAGTGAGAAGTAACAAGTGGGAATGTCTCACAGTCAGGAAGGTGGACCCTGTCCCCGCTTCTTCATCACCTACTTCTTAAGAGTTTAACTTTTTCTCTCAGGCTTAAATCCTCAGCCTTGAAGCGGGGACAGGGTCCACCTTCCTGACTGTGAGACATTCAAACATCCTTGGTAGTGTCAAGTCTTTTGTGTAAACGATCGGTTTTTTGTTTTGGTTCGGGCCGCATTTTCAGTTTATTTAGGTAGCAGCAGTAGGGGCTGTGGGAACGGTGGAAAAACGCAGTTTGTTTTTCCACGGTTTCCATAGCCCGATTTGTTTTGCCGTTTCATTTCCGATTCGTTTCTCTTAGTTCAGTGGCAGCCGGTTTTCGTAGATGATGGCGAAGCGGTTGAGCGCATCCTTCCAGGCGTGCACCGGCATGGTCCACTTCTTCGCGATATTCCTGAGCGCCAGATAGAGCAGTTTGAAGACCGCCTCGTCGTTCGGAAACGAGCCGCGCGCTTTGGTCACTTTGCGCAGCGACATGTTCAGCGACTCAATCGCATTGGTCGTATAAATCACTTTCCGAATCTCCGGCGGGTGAGCGAAGAACGGAATCACGCGCGTCCAGTTACTGCGCCAGGACTTCGCAATCATGGGAAACTTCGCGTCCCACTTCAAGCTGAACTCAACCAGTCGTTGTTCGGCTTCTGCTTCGGTGGCGGCGCGGTAAATGGTCTTCAAATCGGACGCCACTTCCTTGCGTTGTTTCCAGCCCACATAGTTCAGCGAGTGGCGCACCATGTGCACGATGCACAACTGCACTTCAGTTTTCGGAAAGACACTTTCTATCGCTCCCGGAAACCCTTTCAGGCCGTCCACACAGGCGATCAGGATGTCTTCCACGCCCCGGTTCTTCAACTCCGTCACCACTTGCAGCCAGAACTTGGCCCCTTCCGTCTGCGCAATCCACAATCCCAGCACTTCCTTCATTCCGTTCAGATTCACCCCAATGGCCAGGTAGATCGCTTTGTTGCGCACGTGCCCGTTATCGCGCACTTTGAACTGGATGGCGTCCAGATACATGATCGGATAGACCGCCTCCAGTGGCCGGCCCTGCCACTGCTTTACTTCATCCAGTACCGCATCCGTTACGCTCGAGATCAAAGCCGGCGATACCTCTACGTGGTAGATCTCTTCCAGATGTTCTTGGATCTCGCGCGTCGACAAACCGCGTGCGTACAGCGAGATGATATTCGCGTCGAAGCCGGTGAAGTGCGTTTGCCGTTTCTCGATGATCTGCGGCTCAAAGGTGCCGTTGCGGTCCCGCGGTATCTCGATCGCCATCGTCCCAAAGCTGCCCTTGAGCGTCTTGCGGGACTTGCCGTTGCGCGAGTTGCCGCTATTGTTGCCAGCCGCGTCGTGCTTTTCGTACCCGACGTGCTCGGTTAACTCCGCGGCCATGGCCCGCTCCAGCAAGCGCTTCGTCAGTTGCCTCAGCAGTCCGTTGTCACCAATCAGATCTTCAGGCTTCTTGTAGTCCTTCAGTAAGTTGTCTATCAGCTCGTTGTCTATGGTCATTCGTCTCCTTTGGTTAACCTTAGCTGGTTAACTGCTCGATGACCATTTACACAAAACTATTTACACCCTCACATCCTTAGTCATTCAAAATGCCCAGACATTCAAACATGCCAGACATTCAAAGATGCCAGACATTCAAACATGCTCATCGTTCTGGAAAAGATGAGGCCCTTCGTCAGTCTCACCAAAACCTTGCAACTCGAAACTTCCTCAGTTTCTCGCGGTCGGTTTGAGCTTCATTTTCAGCCGTTCGCTGCCACGAACGACTTCAACCTCGTATTCTTCACCACCCTTCATCTCGCTCAGCGCGGCGGTGTAATCGTAGACATTTCGGATGTCGCGGCCGGCGAGCTTTACGATCTTGTCACCTGCTTTCAAGCCTGCGGCTGCGGCGGGGGATTCATCCCTGACCCCATCCAATAGCAATCCATCAGTCGAGTCGGAATAGTTTGGAACCGTTCCGAGGTACACACGGAACCCACTCGATCGGCCCGTGGGAGCACTACTTTTCGCAAGCGTGTATGTCGGCCGCCTTTCTTTTGTCGAAACGTCACGAACGATACGAGCGACCAACTGGAGGATCTTCACTTCATCCTCGTAATTGATCTTGTCCGCAGTGTCCGATGGCTTGTGATAGTCGCTGTGCGTTCCGGTCCAGAAGAAGAGCACGGGAATCTGTTTGAGGTAGAACGAAGCGTGATCGCTTGGGCCAAAGCCGTCTTCATTCAAAGTCAGAATTAGCTGTTCCGCAGTTTTGGTGCTGACGACGGTGTTGCCGTTGGCTCCGACGACTATTGGCATGTTTGGCAGCGCATGCGCCGCGGGATTACTCGCATTCACCACAGTGCTTAAGGCCGTATGTGCCTCACCGATCAAAGGCCGCCATTCCTGCGCGGTGCCAACTCCACCAATCACCAGCTTCCTGTCTTTCGCGCGGCCAATCATGTCCATGTTGATCATTGCTACCGTGTTGGCCAAGGGCACGACCGGATTGTTCACGTAATATTTTGAACCAAGCAATCCTTCTTCTTCGCCACTGAAGGCGATGAATACAAGGGTCCGTTTCGAACGCGTGCGTCTTTGTTCGCTGAAGTTCCTGGCTAGTTCCAGCATTCCCGCGACGCCTGAGGCATTGTCGTCTGCACCGTGATGGACCGCTGTTTGTCCTGGAACCAGGCTGCCTTCACCGCCCAAGCCGAGATGATCATAATGCGCGCCAATCACGATCGCTTCCTTCTTCAGTACCGGATCGGATCCCTCGAGAATTCCAACTATGTTGAAGGCGGCAGTCTCTTCTCGAATTAGATCCGTGGAGAGCGCAAGAAACGAATCGCGAGAACTCGCAGCGTTTCCAGGAAGCGCGAGAGCTTCCAGATCGGCTATTGGTTGTCCGAGGATGCGCTCAGCGGCATCTCTGGAAACTGCGACGACTGGCAACGCGGAAGCGCCGGCACTGTTGTCGTAGCGCAGGCGGCTGAGATGAGAGTCCTTGAACTTTTCAGCGCGGACAATCAGCACCAGGGCGGTGGCGCCGGCGTTTTGGGCCGCCACTGCTTTCCAGCGTTCGTCTTTGTAACGGGCAAAGCGATCGTGCGGATTGTCGTTATCGGGAGTGCCGGAAAAAGCGATGGCAATCTTGCCCGAGGCTTTTCCGCCGGCGTAGTCATCGTGATTCAACTCAGGAGCGGTGATGCCATAGCCAATAAAAACCGCCTGCTTTCGTTCGATTCGCAGGTTGGGTGAGAATCCGACTGGCGACCAGTCTTCACCGGCTCGCAAGCTGGTCCCGGCAGCTCCCACCTCAGAGGCGAAGGACAGTTCATTACCGGAGCCGAGCTTTACCCCTGCGACGTAGGGAAACTTCTGGCGATAGTTTGAACGAGCTTCGCCGCGGTTCCGAGGGTTACGAATGGTTTGAAAGGCGGGCCGTAGCCCGATCTGCGAAAACTCGCCGGCAATGTAGTGAGCGGCGTCAGTTGCGCCAGCTGTGCCGGTGCGGCGTCCCTCAAGAGCATCCGAGGCCAGGTAGGTGACGTGTTCCCGGAGGCGTTGAGCGCTTGGCGCCGCAGGAGTTTGCGCCAGCGTGGAGAGTGAAACACCGAAGCAAAGAATGAGAACGATAAGTAGGCGGAGGTGTTGATTATTCTTCATTGAATGATCCTCGTTTGCCGGTTTGGCAGGCCTTGCCTTCCCTGCTTCGTGACTAACCTTGCGGCGGGCGTAAACCACCCTTCCTAACTCTGAGACCGCGATGCTTGACTCATTCCCTCGGGCGCACCGCGCACTTCTGAACGAAAACTCGAAACTCGAAACTTCGGAACTCAGTACTCAGCACTCTCTCTTACTCCACCCAATCGGCAATGAACACATTCGTTTCGCCCTGCGCTTTCGCATTGCGATTCGAGGCGAACACCAGCTTCTTTCCATCGGGCGAAAACATTGGGAAGCCATCAAATGTGTCGTTGTACGTAATACGCTCCAAACCACTCCCGTCAACGTTGATCTTGTAGAGATCAAAATTGCGTCCGCGCGGATCGTCCATGTTTGAAGCAAAGATGATTCGCTTGCCATCGGGAAAGAAGTATGGCCCAAAGTTGGCCTTACCGTTTCGAGTAACTTGTCGCTTCCTGGAGCCGTCGGCGTTCATCACCCAGATCTCCAGCGTCGAAGGCCTGATCAAATTTTGTCTTAGCAACTCGCGATAGTCAGACTTCTGCTGATCGGTCTGCGGATGATGGGCGCGATAGACAATCTGCCGGCCGTCGTAAGACCAGAATGGGCCACCGTCATAACCGAGTTCAGTGGTCAGACGTTTTACATTCTTGCCGTTCGCATCCATCGAATAAATGTCGAGATCGCCATCGCGCATGGAAGTGAACACGATTTTTCTGCCGTTGGTCGTGATTGTGGCTTCCGCGTCATAGCCCGGAGTGTTTGTTAGCTGATCTACTTCCGAACCGTTCGGCCGGGCCGTAAAAATATCGTACGTCGGATAGATGGCCCACACGTAGCCTTTGGAGAAATCCGGCTTAGGAGGACACTCTTTGCCGCCCTGATGCGTGGATGAATAGAGCACACGATTCATGTTGGGGAAATAGTACGAGCAGGTGGTGCGGCCTTCGCCGCTGGAAATCATCCGCACCGCGGAACCATCAGTGTTCATGGTGTAAATCTGATCACAACCCTGCCCATCGCGCGTGGATTGAAAGATCAACTTGCGTCCATCGGAGGAGAAGTAGGCCTCAGCATTCTCGCCGCCGAAAGTAAGTTGCTTGATATTGGCGAGGTGCTTCTCTGCAGGAGGTTGGACTGGGGCGCTTGAAGTGATTGAGTTGTGAGCCGAACCGAACAGCATGACGGTTAGCAGCGACAGCAGTATTAGGGGTTTCACAGTGTAATTAATCTTTCCTCAATCGGATTCCGGGGCGGCTCTGCCGTGACCCTTGCGGTACGCCTATGGCTTACCGATAACGCTCCACCTAAAACGAGGCTCTGCCTCCACACTACCTCGCGATGAATCTATTGAACTGAGGCGAAGCCTCGAAGAACACTGGTTTTCACGGTAAGCCGGAGGCTTACCGCAAGGGATTCGGCGCAGCCGCCATGGACTTCAATAGATCCGATAGCATCAGCCTAACGTGAGCGCCTCATTGATCAACTTTGCCTGCTCTAACTGATGGATTGCATACGAACCAGTCGCTGGACTTGCCGACGCCGCCCGCCCGACGTAGATCGGTCGCTCGCACTTTTTCAAGAAGTTTTCCAGCTTTGGTTCGACGAAAGTCCAGCCGCCCATGTTCTTTGGCTCTTCCTGAGCCCAGACAATCTGTTCGGCTTTTGGATAGTTGGCGGTGATTTCATGCAAGCGCTGCAATGGAAACGGATAGAACTGCTCCAGCCGAACAATGGCCACATGCGCTTCGCCGGACTGCTTCCGCGCTTCGAGCAGATCGTAATAGACCTTGCCGCTACAAAACACTAGTCGCTTCACGGCCGCGGGATTCTCGACCTCGTCATCGATCACCGGCTGAAATCCGCCGCGCGTTAACTGCTCAATCGTCGAAGTCGCGGCGGGAAGACGCAGCAAACTCTTGGGTGTCATCACAATCAAGGGCCGCTCCATCCCCGGTTGGACCTGACGGCGCAAAAGATGGAAATACTGCGCCGGCGTGGTGGGATAACAGACCTGCAGATTGTTTTCGGCGCAAAGTTGCAGATAGCGTTCGAGTCGGGCGCTCGAGTGCTCCGGCCCTTGTCCTTCGTATCCATGCGGCAGCAGCATCGTAACGCGCGAACGGTCTTTCCACTTGTCCTCTGAAGCCGCAATGTACTGATCGATGATCACTTGAGCGCCATTTCCAAAGTCACCGAACTGCGCTTCCCAAAGCACTAGCGCATCGACGTTCTCGACCGAATAGCCATACTCGAAACCAAGCACGCCTTCCTCAGAAAGCGAACTATCAAAAACGTCGAAGCGCGCTTCCGCACTCTCTTTGGATCGCAACTCGGCGAGCGGCGTCCACGCCTTTCCGGTTTGCGTGTCGTATAAAACCGCGTGGCGTTGACTGAAAGTGCCGCGGCCGGAATCCTGACCACTGAGGCGAACGCGTTTGCCATCAAGCACGAGCGAGCCGAACGCGACCGCTTCGGCGAACGCCCAGTCAAGCGGTAAAGCGCCTGCACCCATTCTTGCCCGACGGGCGAGTTGGCTCACCATCTTCGGATTGACGGTGAAGTCCTCAGGCACGATCGAGATCTTGTCAGCGATGGTCTTGATCGTCTCGGCATCAACTGAAGTCTGAATGATCTCCGAACCGTCCAGCTCCGGAACTACGGCCACCGTCTGCTTTGGTTTTTGTTGAGCCACGAGTTGTTTTGCCCGAGCCAGCGCGTCTTCATAACGGCGCACGCGCTCGGCGCTCATCTCTTCGACTTCGCCTTCGGTGAGCGTCCCTTCCTTGACCAGCCGTTGCGCATAGATCGTTCGCACGCCGGGGTGCGCTTTGACGCGGGCATACATCAACGGTTGCGTGTAGCTTGGTTCGTCGGTTTCGTTGTGGCCCAGGCGACGAAAACCAACCAGGTCGAGTACGACGTCCTTATTGAACTCCTGGCGATAATCAAGCGCGATGCGCGTGGCACGATAAGCGGCTTCGGGATCGTCGCCATTGATATGGAAGATCGGGAGCTGCGTCATGCGCGCCACGTCAGTTGAGTAGATAGTCGAGCGTCCTGCCTGCGGAGAAGTAGTGAACCCGATCTGGTTATTGATGATGATGTGAATTGTCCCGCCGGTCCGATAACCGCGAAGAGCAGCCAAATTCAACGTCTCCATTACTATTCCCTGGCCGGCGAATGCAGCGTCGCCGTGCAAGAGCACCGGGAGAACCTTGTCGATGACCTCTTCGCGTGGCAGCCCCATGCCATCCTGTAGGTGATCCTGCGTCGCGCGTGCCATTCCCTCGACGACCGGATCAACGGCTTCGAGGTGGCTCGGGTTAGGTGACAGTGTGAGTTTTACTTTGCGCCCGTCAGCTGTTTCGCGCTCGCCCACGGCGCCCTGGTGATACTTCACGTCGCCTTCATCGGCGGGGAAAGACGGGTGAACCGATCCCTCGAACGATGCAAAGATGCGCTCGCAAAAGTTTCCGAGCACGTTAGCCAGTACATTGAGACGTCCGCGGTGGGCCATACCCAGCTTCAGATCTTCCACTCCCCGACTGGCTGCACCGTCAATCAATTGATCGAGTAATGGAATGATGGTCTCGGTGCCTTCCAGCGAAAAACGTTTCTGTCCCAAATATTTTGTGTGCAGAAAACGCTCGAACTGTTCCGCCGAGATCAACTTCCAAAGAAGCCGCTTTTTGATCTCAGCTGGAAGTGGTTCCGGTTGAACGAGCTCGCGGCGGATCTCTTCGCGAATCCAGAGCTTCTCTTCCTTACTTTGAATGTGGCGATATTCGATGCCGACCTTGCCGCAATAGGCGCGTTGCAGAATGTCCAGGATCTCGCGCAAAGTTGCCTGGTCAGTTCCCGCCAGCCCGTCGGTCACAAATTCTCTATCGAGGTCCCAAATCGTCAGGGCGTATGTCTCGATATCGAGCTCGGGATGATAGAGCACCGGTAAAGCATGCAGTGGATCGATGTCTGCGATTAAGTGACCGCGGACGCGGTAGGCGTTGATCAACTCCATCACACGCGCCTCTTTTATGGCTTGCTCTCGGTCGTGATCGCCCGTGAGAAAGAAAGGATTGCGATCGAGACTCCAACGAAAAGGAGTGTGGGGGATGCCGAGGTCTGTGAAGACCTGATTGTAAAAGTCATGCTTCCCGAGCAAGAGGTCATGAATCCGCGCCAGGAAAGCCCCCGATTCAGCTCCCTGAATGACGCGATGATCGTAGGTGCTGCTGATGGTTACGGCCTTGCTGATTCCAAGTTGCGAAAGGGCTTCCGGCGCCATGGCCTGATACTCCGCCGGATATTCAATCGCGCCCGTGGCGATAATTACTGATTGTCCCGCCATCAAACGCGGCGTAGATGCGACCGTGCCGATTGTTCCCGGGTTGGTGAGCGAGATGGTTGTAGCTTGAAAATCTGGAAGCTGGAGTTTGCCTTCGCGTGCGCGTTTGATTACGTCGTCGTAAGCAGTCAGGAATTCTGAGAAGCGGAGCTTGTTGGCGTTCTTGATATTGGGAACGAGCAGCGTACGAGTGCCATCTTTGCGTGTCAGATCAACAGCCACACCAAAGTTGACTGACTCGCGTTTAATTCGCGCGGGAGTTTCATCGACGAGTTCGTAACCGTCATTGAGTTGTGGAAACTCGTCGAGCGCCCGCAGGATGGCCCATGCAATCAAGTGTGTGTAAGAAGTCTTGCCGAGATCCTTCTCTTTTAGGAACTTATTTATGAGGAGGCGGTTCTCTTCGAGTAGCTTTACCGGAATCCGCCGTTGCGAAGTGGCGGTCGGGACGGAAAGGCTCGCTTCCATGTTCTCGACAATTTTCAGCGCGGCGCCACGAAGTGGGGTTGCCTGGCCTGGTTCAGTTGCCTTCGTAACCGTCTCCTTTTTCAAGACGGCTGGCACAGGTGCTGCTGCAATTGGAGTCGTTTTAACGTCCCTGGCAGGCGCTGCTGCGGCTGGGCCTGAACCTTCTCTCCCATTTGCCGAACTTTCCACCGGCACCGAGGTGTGAACGTCACCTAAGAGCTCAGAAAAATAGGCGCGCCATGATTCATCAACCAGTTCGGGATTGCTGCGAAACCGACTCAGCAGTCCTTCGACGTAGGTTGCGTTGGGGCCGAAATTTTCGGCAATGATCTCCGATAAATCGCTTCCGACTTGCTGACTCAACTTACTTCACCTTTCTCAATGACGCACCTAGTTTTTCGTCTCTTACGCACTGCTGTTGAACGATTATCCGTAGAACTCGCAATCCCGCGAGCTACGTGTGCGATCTACATCTCGGCTTGATTACGGTTAGGAATAACGCTTGGATTTCGGATGAATAGACTACCATCTTCGGATATCGTTTGCACTTTGAAGGGTCGCGCTCTGACGATAGCTTATTTAGAGTTTTAGGGTTTGGCCTTGTACGACAAATGCATTGTGGCCTCCCGCCCAAGGTTGCTGCTCCGGCTGGCTTTGCACAACAACTTAAAGACTCAACGGTAAATCTGCGGGTGAGCCGTGGAGAGGCGCAAAGCAATCAGAACCGCGGAGCGCGACCGGGCCGCCGCGAAATATTCAACTGGTTTTTTGAAAGAGAACTCCACTAATAGTGAATTGCGTACTTCTTCCGAATCGGCCCGGTCGCTGCGCTCCGCGGTTCTGATTGCTTCTCTTCGCCCCGCTGCCGGCAAGGGTGCGCAAAGCCGCTTCGGCAACTTTGGGCTGGAGCGCTTCGATCTTAGTCGCTCGCGAACTCGCAATGGAAAACATCGGCTCGAAACAAGGTGGGTGATTTTGCGAGTCTTCGAGAATTCTCGCATCGGGTGGTATCGTTGCGAGCATTCAAACATTCCAAGCCAGATTCTGATCGTGGAGCTTAAACAAGATGGCGGCCGAACAACCTGAATTCCGGATCCGCACGCGGACGATTGTCGTCTTCTCATTGCTGTTTGCGATCTTTGCCGCCGTAATTCTACTTGTCTATCTCAATACCTTCTCGCGCCCGCTCACAACGATCATTCTCGTGCGACATGCCGAGAAGAATATCGAGCCCAGCAATCCGAATCCCGATCTCAGTCCCGCAGGTCGCGCGCGTGCTGAAGAACTTGTAAGGGTTTTAAGAAATTCCGGCGTCACCGCTATCTATGCGACGCAGTATGGGCGGACGCAGCAGACGGTCCAACCGCTTGCCACCGCGTTGGCGCTCCCGGTAAGGCAGATCGATTCCAAGAACACAGCCGAGCTCGTGCGGCAGATCGCCGTCGATCATCGCGGTGGCGTGGTCTTTCTTGCCGGACATAACAATACGGTGCCGGAGATCATCAAGGCGCTGGGCGGCGAGAACCTTGCGACCATTCCTGAGGCTGAGTACGACAACCTGTTCTTGGTCTCCATCTACACTTCTGGAAAAGCGAAAACAGTCCGTCTGAAGTATGGCAATGCGGAAGCCGCGACAGGTGACCAACAGATGATGGTCAGGCCGTAAAATAGCGAACAGCGAACAGCAGACAGCAGACAGCAGACGGCGAACAGCCAGAGTTGGTGATTGGAAATTTGATGTTTGTGCTTTGAGATCTGAAATAGTTGAACGCTGAGATCTGAGACTTCCCCGGGGGCGCTAGAGAATCTCTCTCTCTCCTGCTGTTCGCTGCTTGCTGTTCGCTCTTACCGGGACAGGGTCCCCTTCCTGACCGAGAGACTACCCGACATGTCTGACTTAACCAGAATTGAATGCCAATGAAACTCATGAAGAAACAACTCGGCCACAACCTCCAGACCAATGCCGCTGCCGCTACCAACCAGCCATCAGACCATTCAGGCTTGGATCGCCGCACTTTCGTAAAGTTACTACCGGCGCTCGGTGTCGCTGCGGCCAGCGCACCGCAGATCGCTTCGATTGCAGCGCAGTCGCCAACACCCACACCTTTGCCTTCGCCATCTCCTTCGCCAACGCCGCCGCTACGAGTAACGAAGGACATGCTGCGCGGCGCTGAGCAGTTGATTGGCATTGAGCTGACCGACGCACACAAGCAGATGGCCCTCGGCAATGCCAACAACAACCTCGAACGATACGAGACGCTGCGTAAGATCGACATCCCACTCGATACCGAACCGGCAACTTTATTTCACCCGGCCTTGCCGGGCCGGCGATTTGACGTCAAGGCAGTGAAGTTCAAACTCAGCAGTGTGACTTCGCCCAGGTTCAACTCAATTGAAGAGCTGGCATTTGCGAGTGTCCCGGAACTGGCCGGGCTGATTCGCACTCGCAAGATCTCACCTGTTGAGCTGACGAAGATGTATCTAGCGCGTTTGAAACGATTTGGACCAAAGCTGAATTGCGTGGTCACTCTGACTGAAGAGTTGGCGTTGGCCCAGGCGCAGCAGGCTGAGGCGGAGATTAGCCGCGGAAAGTATCGTGGCCCGCTTCACGGAATTCCGTGGGGCGCGAAAGACCTGCTTGCTACGAAAGGAATTCGCACGACGTGGGGCGCCGAACCGTTTCGCGATCAAGTAATCGATTACGACGCGACGGTTGTTGAGAGATTGCGTGACGCGGGCGCTGTGCTGGTCGCAAAGCTTTCGATGGGTGCGCTCGCACAAGGCGGCCGTTGGTTCGGAGGAATGACGCGCAATCCGTGGCAAATTGACGAGGACAGAATTGGGTCCAGCGGCTCATCAGCCGGGCCGGCGGCGGCGACGGCAGCAGGTCTCGTGGGATTCTCCATCGGCACCGAAACTCTGGGCTCAATCATTTCGCCATCGAGCCGTTGTGGTGTAACTGGCTTGCGGCCGACCTATGGTCGTGTCAGCCGTTTTGGCGCGATGGGGTTGAGTTGGACGATGGATAAGATTGGTCCAATGTGCCGCGGCGTCGAGGATTGTGCTGCGGCTCTGAACGCAATCTACGGCTCGGACCAGAAAGATTTAACGGTGCCGGACATCCCGTTCAATTGGCAACCCACTCGACCGCTCGGTGAGATGAAGATCGCTTACCTCAAGACTGAGTTTGATCAGCAGCAGGATCCCGAGCGGAAAGCAATTTATGAAGCTGCGCTCGAGGCGCTGAAAAGTGCAGGGGCGAAACTCGAAGCCTTAGAGATGCCGAAGTTTTCAACCGCGGCCTTGCGCATCATTTTGGTTGCCGAAGCCGCGACCGCGTTTGATGACATCACGCGTGATGGAAAGATCAATCAACTTTCCGGACAGGAACCAGGCGACTGGCCGAACACTTTTCGGAGTTCGCGTTTTATTCCGGCGGTGGAGTACATCCGTGCGCAACGCGCGCGCACGATGTTGATGCACGAGATGGACGCGTTGATGTCGAAGTGGGACGTTTTCGTATCGCCCGCGCCAGGCAGCGCGAGTTTGCTGATAACTAACCTGACCGGACATCCTGCGATTGCAGTCCCTTGTGGATTTCCCAAAGGACTACCGCAGGCGATCATGTTTACGGGCAGGCTGTATGACGAAGGCGCGCCGTTAAGAGTCGCACTCGCATATCAGCAGGCGACGAAATGGCACACGATGAGACCGAAGATGAACTGGGCGTGAAAAGCAGATGTTGGATGTTAGATGCTGGATGTTGGTAGTAGTCCGTGGTCCGTAGTCCGTGGTCCGTAGTCCTTAGTCCTTAGTGGGTGGACAGCCACTTTCGCTGCAGGTAACGGGCTGCGCGTACGCTGGGAGCGCGGGCGGCCTCGCCCGCAGGCGCTTCGCCTATAGACAATTCTACTTGGATATTTCAACTGTCTAATAAATGCGTTGAGTTTGAGAGGCATTCAACGTTGGCGGGCGAGGCCGCCCGCGCTCCCAGCGTACGCGTGGCTCGTTCCTGTGAGCGAAGTGCCGGACCAGCAAGGACAACTGACCACTGACCACGGACTAGCCGCTTATCAAAAT
>JANNON010000434.1:0-6712 GCA_031399105.1 Blastocatellia bacterium
CTTCTTGGCAGCGTACAACTTCGCCCGAAGGCTCAAGACGCTGAGCGGCCTCACGCCCTACGAATACATCTGCAAAATCTGGACATCAGAGCCGGATCGATTCATCCTTGACCCGATCCACCAGATGCCGGGACTGAACAACTAGGGTCACACCAGATCAACAGCAAACCCCGCTGCCTTCGCAGATCGAATCCTGTCAGAGTTGCAACGAAGCCCAGTGGATATGACTCAGATCAAAAGCAAAGTGCTTCAAGATGACAAGCTTGACTTTAGTGCATGGTGGCGCTCGGTATGAAGTCGAAGTCGCGCAGCGAGAGCCTGCGAAGCCGGGCGCGATAGTCTTCGTAGCTGTATAGCTGATCGTACTCCGCTTTGAATGCACGGTTAAGTGATTTGTAGAGATCTGGCTCGGTTGCAAGCAGTCTCAGGCGACACGCAAGCTGCGCAACCATTTCCTCTTCGGATTCGAAAATGTTAAAGTAACTCCGGAAATGATTCGAGGGAAAGAACGCCTCACGATAGACAGTCAGGCCAACTCCTCCTTGCTGGATTGGTTGAGCGAGGTAACCGTCAAACCCCTCACCAAACGAGATTGAGAACTGGCAATCTGTGGCAAGCTGCATGAATCGATCAAAGGACATACTTTTGATCTCAACACATTCATAGTCGCGAAACTCCGACGCGAGGATTGCTAGGCAGGCTTCGCGGTGGGGTGCATTGTCCCTCGAGTAAATTATGAGTTTCCGTTTCTGTTCGAAAGTCGAGGGTGGGTAAGACGAGAGATCTGTGTAAGCCGGCAAAAGCAGTGTCGGAAGCTGATATTTGTCAGCAATATGCTGGCTAGAATATGCGTGGTGGGCTACCGACTGGGTGATCTCAGTGGACAAATCCCGGAGCGCGACGAATTCAATCGGTTCGGACATTAGTTCAATATTTTGGTTCAGGATGTTTACGTAAAACTTCTTCAAGCCTTTCAAGAACGCCAGCAAATCCGGCGTGAGCAAATCGATGAAGGATGGTGCCGCGTACTCGGGGATATGCAGGTACAATTCCTCGAGCTGTTTGCACATCAGAATCTGCTCGAACCGGTACACCGTCTCGGCATTTCTGAATGCAGAAAGGCGGATATAGGTGTGATTGGCCGGGTTCGGCCGAGTCATGACCAAGACGTCGTAGCCGTGTGTGCGTCGGGTTTTCTGCATGTGGTCGGCTATTGAAAAGAATGAGTAGATTCCGCCGCTCATGTCATTGTGTTCTGGGACGAGCACAACCATGATCCTACGCGATCCCATGACATCGACGGGAAACAAGAAATCCTGCGCTCGTGAAAGAACTATCTCCTTACTAAACGTTTGTATGGCGACAGCATTCTTGCGGTTCGAACTGCGCAGAACGCGTTGCCTTATCCTGCGTCTGGCGGCCTTTGTTGGACCAAAGAGTGCCGCAAGGTTCGCCAGGAACTTCAGTGAATTCACAACCATTCGATCGCCTTGAGATTGAAGAGCATGGGCTCGGTTTTGTAGTCATCCAAAGAAAAGATTGCGTACTGGTTCGAGGTTCGGAGTTGGGACTTACATCCTTAAAGGCTGCCGCGGTCAGAGCTTCCGGGAGGGAGAGGCTCGAGCATTTGCATAGTCTTTCACGTGCTGTGAAATACAGCTCTGATTTCTTCCACATTCTCGTCGGTCACGCCGCTGAAGAACGGCAGGCACAGCAGTTGTGATTTTACCTCAGACACATAGGGTGTTCTGCGGGTCGAGATAATTGGATAACCTTGATAAGGGACAAAATCAGTGCATATCGGGTGGAAGTACTTTCGACACAGAATACCACGATCCTTCAACACGCTGTAGATTGCGTCACGGTTACGACCAAACAGCTCTGCGTTAATGACCACCGGGTAATACTGCTGCGACTGTCCCACACCAGGCTGTACCGGCTGCAGTCTTATCCCAGGCAGACCCGAGAGTGCCGAATCGAGCTTTGAGCGTAGGCGCGCTCGGGCATCTAGCTCGGTGGGAACTTTCGGGAGGTTGAGCAGACCGATTGCGGCTTGGACTTCGTTCATCTTTCCGTTAATTCCAATTGAAACTACATCTTCTTCGTTCTTTATGCCAAAGTTGCGCAGGAAATAGATCGGTTCGTGGTCGACTTTGTGTGGCGTTGCTATCGCTCCGCCCTCAAGCGTTGTGAAGAGTTTTGTTGCGTGGAAAGAGAATATTGACGCATCTCCGAATGCCGCAACCGGGCGACCGTTGATGGTCGTGCTGAACGCATGAGCGGCATCATAGATTAGCCTCAGTCGATGACGATCGGCAATCTGCTGCAGAGCATCAACGTCGCAGACCGTGCCGTAGACATGCACCCCGAGAATGGCGGACGTCAGGGGGGTTACCGCTTTTTCAACCGACGCGGGATCGATGGTCAGCGTATCGGGAGATACATCAACGAAGACGGGCCGTAGTCCGTTCCAGTGGATGCAGTGAGCGGTGGCAGCGAACGTGAGGGGTGTTGTAATCACCTCGCTTTGAGGCGGCAGCTCGAAGAGCTTGAGGGCTACAAGCAGCGCAGTGGTGCCGTTGTTAAACAACTTAACGCACGGCACGCCGAGGTTCTCTACCAAGGCAGTTTCGAGACGCTGATGGAAGGGGCCCCCATTCGTAACGAACTGTGTCTGCCATATCTCCCGTAACATTACATTCACATCACCCAAATCGGGTAGAAGGGGCCGAGTAATATAAAGAGGTGTAGACACTATTTTTCCTTACGCGTTTGAAGTGGGGACATCGCATTCGAGTGGCAAAACCGAGTAACCGAGACAGAGACGGTTAGGCAACCCTATAAGCCCGTCGATCACAGAACTCACTATACAATAAGGCCAGCGCTTCGTTGTCAGCTGCCTCGCAGAAAATGATCCCCGCCCTGTTACCTTGCCGCGAGAGCAGCTCTTGCCCCATTGCCTGCAGTGAAAAAAAAGAGTGAACGGGCAGAGAGCGGTCCAGCTTCAATCCGGCGTAGATACTGTCGGAATCCGATGTCACAGTGTGTCGTAGGATATACCGGCGGCGGCCCATTGAAGTGGTGATTCGTTCTCCTACGAAGAATGAGGCGTAACGAGCGGCATAGGGATAGCCCGTAGAAAATTCGATAAGGAGCGAGTAGAGGTCGCCAGGACAGCGGCGCGAAACCTCGACGACATAGGCTCCATCCTTCGCCAAAAGGAACTGGGTATGAAGAAGGCCTTCGGCCAACATCAATTCGGCAGCTAGTGTCTCCAGGCCCTTCTCGAGTTCAACTCGTACGGCCAGCGGAACAGCGTCTGTAACATAGCTTGTGTCCACAGCGAATGGATTAGATGATGCTCCCTCAATGACATAGAAGGTATCAATTAGGCGCCCTCCCTCAAGAAACCCGGTGCAGCTATGTAACTGGCCCTCCACAAACGTCTCGATTACGCAACGCCCAGACGGACTCACCGCTTCTGCAATATGCATTGCCCTTTCCATAGCCCCTTGTTCCGACGCTTCAAAAATGGAGATGCCACGACCGCTGAAGGAATCGACAGGCTTGCAGATCACGCGACCAGTGCTTGGGAGCGTGGCGGGTGTCACGACCGTCGGAGCGCGCATCCCTATGCGGGCAGTGATTTCGCGAAAGCGAGCCTTGTTGCTGATGGCTGTGTTGGTCTCTTTATCATCCATGCGGCCTTGCATCACGGAAAGGTCGGCGCATGTCGCTATTGAGACATCTGTGCAACCCGGGATCACCTTGGAAAACCGACCATCGCAAACATGGGCCTCGACTGCGATCACATCGCTATAATCTTGTTCAATCCAGCGGTCTTGTGCACGCTGTGCAAGGAGGTCCAGGGGCCGGTTGCCCATGACCCAAACTTCATGCCCGGCCGCCAAAAGAGCATCATAGATGGGAGCGGCAGCGAAGGCTGTGTCGAGCAGCAGGACTTTCATGCGTATTCCACCTTACACTAGTTCCACTCTTTCAATTTGACGATCCGCTTCTCGCGAATAGAAGAGGCGATTGCTTCAATGACGAGCATATTTCTATAGCCGTCGTGCGCTGTAATAAGCGGTTTCTCTTGCCCCCTGATCACTGCCATGAAGTGATCCAGTTGTGCCGCGAGAGGGTCCTTTCGCTCTACAGAAAGCCGTTCAGAGGCGAAAGGGACCCACCAAGACTGATCCAAACCTTTGGGATAGCTGCGGATACGCATGGTGGGGAAATCAAGCGAGCCCTGTGTGCCGGCGAAGTGGTAGCAATCTTCATCCGGAAAGTGCGGGTAAGCTGGATTCTCCCCCGCGGTCATCTCCCAGCTCTTCGAACTGGCAGCTGCATCGGACAGTATGAAGGTGCCTAGAGCGCCACTGCCAAAACGCAGGCTAATCGAAACGCTGTCCTCGACCTCGTAACCCCGAACAGAATTGCTGGCCAGTGCCACCACCTCAGAGATCTCACCACAGAAGTGCCGCAACAATCCGATTTCGTGGATAAGGTTGATAAGGATCGGCCCCCCCCCTATCCGGGTCCGCCATGGTCCATCGGCAAAGTAATGAGCAGGTTTATAGAACTGAGCTGATCCCATGACCGAGACCAGCCTCCCAAAGTACTCCGAACGCAGGAAGTTATCTGCGACTGACAACATCGCGCTATGTGTGCGATGATGACCAACCAGCACGGGAACCTTGGCGTCTAAGGAACGGCGGGCGAGTTCACGCGCCTTGGCAAGCGTATCTGTGACCGGTTTCTCTACTAAAACCGGGATGTTATGTTCTATGCTTTTGATAGCCTGGTCAAAATGAAATGCATTAGGTGAGCTGATAATGGCCGCGTCAATTCCCGCAGCGGGATCACTCGATTCGCCGAGAGCTTCTTCGAGGGAGCTATAAAATGATGCACCATACTCTGCAGCAGTTGCGCGGTTTTTCGTCGAATCCGGTGCAACAATCGCCGCTATTTCACAGTCTTCTCTATCTCGGATCAGCGCGCAGTGTTTTTTTCCAATTAGACCAGGCCCAGAAACCAAGAAACGGATAGGAACGCTCATGCTTTTCTCAACCAGTAGGTTTCCATATGCGTTGCCTCCAAGTTGCAGGACGACGCCTGATTTGGGCGGTATCAGAAGGCGACCGGCTTGCCAAGAGGTGTTGTGGCGTCAATTGGCTCTGTTGCACAAATCTCGTTAGGGATTCATCTTGTGAATCCAGCGTGGTAGCTGGACGGCATGAGCAGACCCACACCCCCCGTTTACAAGACCCGGAACTGGCCAGCCTACAATGAAGGGCTCTGTCAGAGCAATCAGACCGAATCGCCCTTTCCCGCTCCATCCTCTATCGGATGGGCACAAGTACATATTCTGTAAGGAGAAATGCCTTGCAGCGCACTTCGCAGGAGACCAACCGGGCGTTATCGAACTTAGCAGAACGGTTTAGTCTGACAATGCCTGTTACGGGGATCGCCATCAAATTGATACACGTTCGCTTGGCTAAAGCTCTGGCAAGGCGGGCCGCCGATCACTCCGGATGGCGAGAAGCGCCCTCTGTAGAGCTTGTCGAGATCTTCAAGGGACAGGGTAGCGACATCACCGACGTGGCCCATTCGTGAGTTAGGTCGATTTTCATTGTAGGACAGAACGCTGTCGCGATTAAGGTCGAAGCCAAGCCCGACTGCGAATCCAGCTTCTTCGAACCCAAGGTCCATGCCGCCAGCGCCGCAAAAAAGACTTAGCAGCAATCGCGTGTCTCCAGCTTCATGCTTCGCTGCTATACATAAGGTGCCGCAGCATGGGTAGTCTCAATAGGTCGGCACGTAGCCTAGAATTTCATCGCCTGTCGAGAGTCTCGCTGCGAGAGCAGCCTTGCTCCGGGCCCAGAGTAGGCAAGAATTCTGGCGGGCAGCGAATGGCCACTTCCCGACTGTCTTCGAAAGACACGGGTTCGAAGGGCGGCAAGTCCACCATGTTTCGACGACAGTCCCGTGTGTGCGGTCAGGACCCCGAAACAACACCGATCTACCGAACCTGAAAGCGCTTACTTTGCAATACGTTACAACCTGTTAACTAAAGGAGCGCAGTCAACAGGTCCAGAGAATATCGGCCCTGAGAGACAGCTTTCGACCTGCCTGGCCCCGGCACCAGTGCTCAGCCCCACCCGCATAACCCTCGAAAACAACGGAAAAATCCGGCCGCAGCCGGATCGGGAGAACGCTTTCGCGGGGGGCAAGTGGCGGAGGAAACGCGACTGGCGTCGAACCTTCTCCACCCGATAACCCATTGATCTCGTTACGTCCAGCTTCTAGTTGGAATCCCGCTTGAGAGAAACGCGACTGAAATCCAACCTGCCAAAAAGTAGTGCTCCTCGCCGTTGGACTTGACGACTATGTCTTGAAAATGCCTTCTCAAGCGCCTCAGTGGCAGCCACGTGCCATCCGCGTTGAGGGGGGTGTCAAGCAGTTGGTAGGGCGATACCTCAGACAGCGCCTCCACGACAGTTACACGTGTCTTGCCGGCCAATCCCACGGTTGCGCGAGACTGCGCCTATCCGTGACCGTGGCGCAGAAAAAAAATTGGAACAATTATCCGGCCGCTGCGTTTAGTCTTTTGAACTCACGGGAAGATCCCGGATGCAAATTTCACAATATCGTATCGCAAGCTATGTGGTCGACAAAGCCACTGACACCGGCTTATGCATCTGCACCG
>JANNON010000440.1:0-3695 GCA_031399105.1 Blastocatellia bacterium
ACACCCCTACAATCTCAGATCGAGCGAGCAAGCTGGGCCACTGTTTCCACGTGATGAGTTTGCGGGAACATATCAAATGCTTTGACACTTTGCAGACTATAGCCACCGGAGAGAAGCATCTTCAGATCACGTGCGAGGGTCGCGGGATCGCATGAGACATAACTAATCTGTCGTGGTTTTAGCGCGAGAATTCCCTCGATTGCATCTGGCTCTGCGCCGGACCGCGGCGGATCGAGCAACAAGAAGTCCACCGGAACATCATCTTCAGGCGATCCAGAAGCGTTCGCCAGCAACCAGTCGCCCACACGAGAGTTCACGACTTCGGCATTGGAAAGTTCCACATCCTGCAGATTTCTTTTCGCGAATCGGACTGCATTCGAGTTTGATTCAATGCCGATGACTCGCGCAAAGCGGCGCGCCAGAGGCAAGGTGAAGAGCCCAACGCCGCAATAAAGATCAATCGCCACGCCATCACTCGAATCACTTTCGAGCGAAGCCAGCGCCGCAGCAATAAGCGGCTCGAGCAGATCGTGATTGATCTGAAAGAACGAGGCGGCATTGAAGTGATACATCTCATCCGCAATTTTTCGCGTCACCTCAATCGTCTCAAACCCGCCAAGCCGCGGCGCCACGGAAGTCCCGTCGTTACCGGCTACCGCATCGATCTCCGTTGCCGCATTCGCTAACTCGCCATTTCGCATTTCATTCCGCAAAGACTCAAGCACGAGCTGTAACTCTGGGACGAGCACAGCACATACTTCTACATCGCAGACTGAATGCGAGCTGCCCTCAAAATATCCAAGCCTCAGGCGTTGAGCATCGAACTGCCAGTTTGTACGCGCGCGGTATTGCCACTCACTTGGTGAGGGATGGATCGTGATCTCAGGGACAGGATCAATGCGCGCGATGCGATGAAAACAATCGCGAATGATCTCCAACTTCGCGTCGAGCTGAGCCTGGTAATTCAGCTGTTGAAAATCGCAGCCGCCGCAACGGCCGAAGTAAGGACAGGGAGGTTCGACACGCACAGGCGACGGCTTTAGAACTTCAACGACGGTCGCAAAAGCTACCTTGCCTCGTTTTCGCCTGATCGCCACGCGGACGAGATCACCAGGCGCGGACAGTGAGACAAAGAGCGTGAGTCCGTCTGCATGGGCCAAGCCCACGCCGCCCGGTAGCATGCGCTCGATCTCAACGTCTAGGGTTTTGGTTTGGCTGCTCACAAGATGAGTCTATTAGCTCGCTTGGCTTTTGCACAAAAATGGGACCATCGTTACGAAGCTTCCGTCTCATTCACCCCAACCTTCACGTTGGGGATCGCCTTAGTTCAGTGCCACCAGCCATTTCAATGGTTTATGAAGTCAAGCTCTCGATTTTGTTAAAGCATAGGAAACCATTGAAATGGTTCCCAACTTTATTTGATATCGATGATCCCCAACCTAAAGGTTGGGTGAATGAGACGTACCCTCCAGCGGCAAAGTCATACGTGGACTCTTTGCGCAAAGCTCGCTCGCTTATTGAGTGTTGTTGATAACCCTCACTCCAAGCTCACCTCTTAAGTTTGAAAGCGCGCGGGACTACGCATTCCCCCATTGCTGTGGCGGCGGCGGCGCGTACGTCGGCGTCGCACCCTCTAATTCAAACTTGATGCCGCCGACGATTCCTGCAGCGATGTTGTAGATTAGCGCTCCGATCGCTCCTCCGATGAAACCGATCAAACCATAAGTGATGGGAAAGCCAATCATAATCATTAATCCAATCACGATTGAACTTACGCCGCCCATCGCCTGCCCTTCACCGGTCGGCGCCAGTGCTGACATCGCCGCGCCAAAGATCATAAAGAAGAGTCCATAGAGAACTCCGAAGATCAAACCCATTACAAACATAAGCAGTGCCTGCATCTTTGCCACCGAAAATACGCTGAACCGCCTAATCGTCATTTCCGACATGATGTTCTCCTTTGGGGACGTTGAGGAGAGCGCTACCGTTCTTCGGCGCGCAATCCAGGGGGTTAGAGATAGAACAAACTGAGACGCGGAACAGCGAAGTGCTCCCGCACCTGCTTGAGCACCAGGTTCTCAACTGTCTGCGCATAGACCGCTTTATCCATATGGCTCTTGAAGCGCTGCAACTGATCTTTCACTTCCTGCTCAAATATCGCAAGTTCTTCTGAGGAAATGGCGAGCCGGATCGCATCCGTCAACACTCGCTCTAGTCCGGTTAGGGAAGTTTCCAGCTTCTGAGTATCGGGAGACGACGATCGCGTGAACTCCTGCTCCAGATCGCGAAGCAAACTCGCGACGCGGTCGAACGCCTCTGAAAGTTGATCCTCCGCAACCTGTTTTCGCTCGTCAGCCAATGCCAATAGTTTCAGACGCGCGCGCTGCAGGTGCTCGAGAACAGCAGTCCGCGGCAGGTGCGCTGCTTCTGCTTTCTCATCGGCTTGCTGCTCACCAACCCTGGTTTCCAACCACTCAGCGTGTTGCGCCTCAACCTCTTCCTGGCAATAGAGCAAGGTCTTGATTGATCGCTTGCGTGGTTTCGATTCCCACGAGTCAAACGACTTTTCAATTCCCCGTAACGCCACGTGCAGCGGCACATTCATCTCTTTCCAACTCTCGATGAGGGCCCAATCCATTGGGCTCAGCAGGAGATGTTTGCCACGACGGCGCACAAAGGCATCTTCGATTTCGGTGAAGTAGTTAAAGTAATTCAAGGTGAGCGCGTAGCTTAACACGGGTAGAAAAAGCGAAGGATGCTTCTTGCGGAAGGTAGTTTCGAGTTTCGAGTTTCTAGTTTCAAGTTTCGCGTCCCTCCCCGAGGCACACTCAATCTGACTCTAGACTTTTGCTTCAGGCCTTGAGAGGTTCATCTGAGTTGGCTGGTAACTGAAGTTGGGCGGGGACAGGGTCCGCCTTCCTGACAGTGAGACTTTCAAACTTGAGTGAGACGTTTTGGCTTGAAAGGTGAGCTGGGGACTTGAGTGGTTACCGGCTCTTCTCATAGATCAGTCGCAGTCCTTCCAGGGTCAGCGTCTCGTCAACTTCATCAATAAACTCAGAACCAGTTGCTATTAATCGCGCCAGTCCGCCAGTCGCAATCACGCGCGGCTTGCCGCCAACCTCTTCAATAATCTTTCGCAACACGCCATCAACCAGCCCCGTGTAGCCGTGGTATAGACCAGACTGCATCGCGGTGGTCGTAGAAGATCCAACCACGCGTTGCGGGCGTTTAATATCAACGCGCGGAAGTTTTGCTGCTCGTTCAAACAACGCATCCGCCGAGATCATGATTCCCGGAGTTATCACGCCACCGAGATACTCCCCACGTTCGTTGATCACGTCAAAAGTAGTCGCTGTCCCGAAATCCACGATGATGCAGGGCGCGCCATACTTTTCGATCGCGGCAACCGCATCGACTATCCTGTCGGCGCCAACGTCCGAAGCCGGCTCGTAAAGTATCTTCAGGCCAGTCGCGCTCGCCTCGTCAACGAACAGCGGCGTGAGATGAAAATAGGTCTCGGCCATTGTTCGCAAGGTGTAGTTGAGCGGCGGCACTACTGAAGCGATCGCGATGGCGGTGATTGTTTTGAAGTCGAGACCCGCGAGCTCAAAAAGATTCCGCGCATGCACTCCATATTCGTCGACCGTGCGGGCTCGATTAGTGGTCAGCCGCCAGTGGGCCACGAGGGCGGT